>CAYORZ010000376.1:0-2218 GCA_964406485.1 uncultured Gemmatimonadaceae bacterium
AGCGGGAGGTGGAGCACCCCTCGCCGCCCAGGTGCCCCGCGTCCCACTCCCACTGTTCCCGCACGTCGACGATCAGGGGCGGGTGATCGGATCCCAGGCGGCGCTGCAGTTCCTCCGCCTCCACCTCGCGGGGGAGGGTGCCATCTGCATCGAGCGGACGCCCATCCGGCGCAACCCCGCAGAAGAAGTCGTAGTCGATCAGTTCGGTGATCGTGGGATCGTCGCCGCAGATCGGGCAGTCGGGAGCCCGGGGCACCGTCACCTCGCGCCACCGCGCCGCAAGCGCGTCGAAGAGAAGGAGCCGGCCCGCGAGGGAGTCCCCGGCCCCGAGCACCCACTTCATCGCCTCGAGCGCCTGCATCGTCCCTACCACGCCCGGGAGCACCCCGAAAACGCCGGCGTCGGAGCACGAGGGCACGAGCCCGGGCGGCGGCGGCTCGCGGAAGAGGCAGCGGTAGCAGGGGCCCCCGGGAGTGGCGAAGAGCGAGACCTGCCCGTCCCAGCGCAGGATCGCGCCGTACACGAAGGGGACTCCGCGCAGGACGCAGGCGTCGTTCACCAGATAGCGCGTCGGAAAGTTGTCGGAGCCGTCGATCACCAGGTCGTAGGCGCCCACGAGATCGAGCGCATTGTGCCGATCGAGGCGGATGGCGTGCTCGACCACGGTCACGTGCGGGTTGAGATCGCGCAGCCGCTCGGCAGCGGAGGCGACCTTCAGGCGCCCCAGGTCGGACGTGCCGTGGGCGATCTGACGCTGGAGGTTGGTGGCGTCCACCCGGTCGCTGTCGACGAGCCCGAGAGTGCCCACCCCGGCCGCGGCCAGGTAGAGGGCGGCCGGCGAGCCGAGCCCGCCTGCCCCCACCAGCAGGATGCGGGCGCGCCCGAGGCGCTCCTGCCCCTCGATGCCGACGTCGCGGAGCGCGAGATGGCGGGCGTAGCGGACGAGCTCGTCGCGGGAAAGGGCCATGCCCGTAGCACCCGCCTGCCCCGGCGGGTTCCGGCGGCGGTGGGGCGCGCCGGCGGATCAGTGCAGCGTGACGATCAGGTACCAGATTCCCAGCATGGCCAGGAAATTCGTCAGCAACCGCACGATGGCCTGCGGCAGGCGCTCGCGAAGATCCGACCAGGTCATTCCACTACGTCGGAGGACACGCGGCATCCCGGCCAGAAACACCAGACCCGCCGCCCACCCGGCGACCACGGCCACCAGGATGTGGCGGGGGAGGCCGCCGACTTCACCCGCAGCCACCCACCATCCGAGTGGCCAGAGGGTGGCGGCCAGCACGGCCACGGCAGCGAACCACACGGCGTCCCTCTCCGCGGTGCGCACCTCGTCGAGAGGCACCCTCCACCTCACCTCGGCAGCGTAGGCGACCGCCGCACCGACGGCCAGGACGATGGCGAGAGGAGTCACGGACAACACGGCCAGGTAGACGCCGATGGCGCTCATCGCGCCCAGCCTCGAAAGGGCCGCGGCGACCACCACGCGGGGCGGCTGCTCGAACTCGGGGGAATAGGTGACGCTGGCCATCAGCGGGTCTCCTCAGGCTGGCACTCTTCTGGGTTTTCCTCTTCGCAATCGTCATCGCCGCCGCCGTCCGCGAACTTGCACCTCGCCCACGCTGCTCCGGCGGTAACGACCGCGATCGTGGTCGTTCGGACCACGTTGATCGCGGGTGGTGCGAACGGAGTCCCTGCGGTGAGAATCCCGAAGGCCGATGCCGCGACCCATGTCGTCGCCGCAGCCGCGAATGCGTGTCCAAAACTCGCACACGGATCCTGAAATTCAGGTTCCGGACATTCTGGATTCATGTGGCTGGGAGTGCAACCCGTCCCCATGACGCTCGTGATCGTTCCGGTGGTATCGACCGTAGCATGGAAACCATCGACTACATCCCTGATCTCAGCACCTACCAGGACGCCGGAATCACGGATAAGGTCCAACTCCACCTGGAGCACGCCATTGAGATACATCGCGACTTCGGTAGCATCCTGCTGATCCCGCTCCCAGCGGATGGTATCGCCGTCGACGACCATCTCCAGAACGTTGTTGGACCACTGGACGGAATCGCCCTGACTCATGGCGACCACCGTGGAAGGGGTGAAGGAATCTGGCCCGACGCTCTCGGGCATATCCCCACAGCCGAGAGTTGCGACCGCGGCGAGGGCCACAGCAGCCACTGCGCGCACCCCTGACACTAACTCTTCCATGAAGACA
>CAYORZ010000377.1:0-2217 GCA_964406485.1 uncultured Gemmatimonadaceae bacterium
GCCCCGCGTCGTGATCGTGGGCGCCGGGTTTGCCGGGCTCTGGGCGGCCCGGGGCCTCTCCGATGCCCCCGTCGACCTGACCCTGATTGACCGGCACAACTTCCACACCTTCTACCCCCTGCTGTACCAGGTGGCCGCCGCGGAGCTGGGCCCCAGCGACATCGCCTATCCGGTGCGCGCGATCCTGCGGCGGCGGGGGGTGCGCTTCCACATGACGGAGGTGCAGACGATCGACCTCGATGCGCGGCGGGTTCGTACCGCCGATTGCGAGGTGGGCTACGACGTGCTGGTGCTGGCGATGGGGAGCGTACCGGCCTTCTTCGGCGTGGAGGGCGCGGAGGAACACGCCTTCCCCCTGCGCGACATGACGCACGCGCTGCCGCTCAGCCGCCAGCTCCTCTCCCGTTTCGAGACCGCGTCGTTCGAGCCGGATGCGGAGCGGCGGCGAGCGCTGCTCACCTTCGTGATCGTGGGTGGGGGTCCGACGGGGGTGGAGTACGCCGGGGCCTTGGCCGAGCTCGTGCACGGCCCGTTGTCGCGCGACTATCCAACGATCTCTGCTGACGAGGCGCAGATCATCCTCCTGGAGGGGGGGGAGCGGGTACTGAGCACGATGGACGAAGCCCTCGGCGACTACGCGCTGGCGCGCCTGCGTCGGCGGCGGGTGGAGGTGCGTCTCGCGGGACGCTGGTCACCCGCATTCGCGCCGATGGGGTGGATCTGGCCGACGGCCCCTCGATCGAGTCCCACACCGTCGTGTGGACGGCGGGGACCCGCGGCGACCCCGTGGTGGCAGGGTGGGGACTCCCGACCGACCGCGGAGGCCGGGTGACGGTCGGTCCGACGCTGCAGGTGCCCGACCACCCCGAGGTGTTCGTGGCCGGCGACCTCGCCGGGGCGCGCGGCGACGACGGGGCGCTGCTCCCTCAGGTGGCGCCGGTGGCGGTGCAGCAGGGCAGGCACCTGGCCGACGCGATCCGCGCCCACCTGAAGGGCGACGAAGTACCGGCGTTCCGGTATCGCGATCCGGGCATGCTCGCCGTGATCGGCCGCAACAACGCCGTTGCCCAGGTCTTCGGGCGGCGTTTCAAGGGGTTCGTGGCGTGGGTGCTCTGGGCCCTGATCCATGTGGCCAAGCTGGTGGGCTTCCGCTACCGAGCGCCGATCGGTCCGATCACGGGTTCATCCAGGCCCCCGCGCACCAACGCTTCGAAGGCTGGAGGCTGTGAAGGGCTCGCGGGGGGGGAGGAGGCCACGCGCAGTAGGCGAATGGGGGTCATCGCCCCGGTTGTGGGCCGGCGATCCTCGGGATCACCGGGCGCAAGTTCACGCTCCAGCGCCCTCAAGCTCGTCGGTTGCTGGAGGCCCAGGAAGCGGTACCCGACCGTGTCGGGCGAATCCAGACAACGGACGGCCCCGGGCACGGCTGCTTCCGGGGAAACGTCGGTATCGCCGCACCCCACAACCAGGGCGAGAACGAGGAAGGAGAGCGACCTGGTTGTCGGGTTACGGATCATCCGCTGTTCCTTGACGGGCTGCCTGGCTACACGTCATCCCTGGCCCCGCGGGGCTCACCGGAGGGGTGGGTCCCGCTCCAGAAGCGATCGCAGGACCGGGTACTCAGGGAGGTATCCGAGCAAAGCATCGCGTGCGAGTTGACGATGTCTCCTCACCGTACCTCTGGCCAATCCAAGCCTTGCCGCGATCTCGCCAGTGTCGTACCCCTCCATGAGCAGAGCACACACCGTGCGCTGTCGGTCCGGGAGGCGAGACATGAGCGCAGAGAGCGCACGCCGGACCTCTGCCTGTTCGGCAACATCGTAGGTCCGTTGGGCCGCATTCGTCCATTCCTGTCGCACCTGGCTGTGGCGGCGATCACGACGCTGCCTGTCACGCCAGTGTCTCCGGGCAGCTTGGACGACGGCGCCGGTCAGGTAGGATCTGTGACATCGGACATCCGTCCAGAATCCCCGAGCCAGGACATCCGTGAAGACCTCTTGGACAATATCGACCGCCAAGTCCTCCGAGACCCCCATCTCGCACAGCCTCGCCAGCAGGCCCGGCCGCCAGGCCTTGTACGCGTCCTCCAACCGCGACTGCAACGTCTTACCCATCAACCGTTCCCGTACGCTCCACCCAGGTCCCCCAAGCGAGCCTCACCCGCTGTCGAACTCCATTCGGGAGGCGGCCGACCCCGTCTTGCCGGTCACCGATCAG
>CAYORZ010000378.1:0-2214 GCA_964406485.1 uncultured Gemmatimonadaceae bacterium
AAGCGCGGGGGATCGAGATCCTGGAGGACCATCTCGCCACCGACCTCCTCCTCTTCGTGGTGGCGATGGCGGGCTCGATCGCTGCCGCCGTCGTGGCCGTGCGCCTCCCGGAGGTGGGAGGACTCCAGGCGCTTCTCACCCACGACAACGTCCGGGGCAGTCTCTCGTTCCTCCCCGACTTCAGCGACTGGAGCACCGCAGCCGCCGTCTTCGTCATCCCGATCGCGGTCCAGTGGTGGAGCACCTGGTATCCGGGGGCGGAGCCGGGGGGTGGGGGGTACGCGGCGCAGCGGATGCTCGCCGCAAGAGACGAGGGCCACGCGGTCAAGGCGATGCTCTGGTTCAACGTGGCGCACTACGGCCTCCGCCCCTGGCCCTGGATCCTGGTGGCGCTCGCTTCGCTCGTCGTCTTTCCCGACCTCGCATCGATCCAGGAGGCCTTTCCGGGGATCAGTCCCTCGATCCTCGGACACGACCTCGCCTACCCGGCGATGCTCTCCTACCTGCCGGTGGGCGTGCTGGGGCTGGTGGTGGCGTCGCTCGCCGCCGCCTACATGTCGACGATCTCCACCCACCTCAACTGGGGGGCCTCGTATGTGGTGGAAGACGTCTATCGGCGCTTCGTGCGGCCAGACGCCGACGAGCGCCATTACGTGACCGTCGCCCGGATCGCGACTGTCGGACTGACGGCGGCGATGAGCGTCGTGGCCCTCTGGCTCGAGACCGCGCTGCAGGCGTTCCAGATCCTTCTCCAGATCGGGGCCGGAACGGGGCTGGTCTTCCTGCTGCGCTGGTTCTGGTGGCGGGTCAATGCGTGGAGCGAGTTGAGCGCGATGGTGATCTCGTTCGCGATCGCCGTCTGGTTCGAGTTCTTCCACCTGCCCCTTGGCCTGCCGGAGTACTCCCCCTCGACACGCCTCGTGCTGGGGGTCGTCTTCACCACGATCGGGTGGCTCACCGTCACCTTCCTCACCCGTCCGAGCGACGAGGCAGTGCTGCGCGCCTTTCACGAACGCATGCGTCCGGTGGGGCGGGGGTGGCGGGCGGTGGTGGGCGACCGGCCGCCCCCCGAGGGCGAGAGCGTCGGCGCTGCGGCCCTCGCCTGGTTCCTGGGCTGCGTGGCGGTCTACGCGGCGCTTTTCGGCACCGGATACGCCCTCTACGGCAACGCGGTGGCGGCGGTCGTGCTGGGCGGCCTTGCCGCGGCCGCCGGGGCGGGGGTGGTGCGCCTTCTTCCGAGGGTGGGACTCCGGTAAGCCGCCCGCCGAGCGGCGCCTGCGCCGCTAGAGCAGGGGGGCCGCAAGGCGGGCGAGGCGTACGGCCACGCGGAACCACCAGGGCTTCTGCGCCAGCTCGTCCGGTTCCATGCGGCGCGACGCGGCGAAGTCCGCTTAGAACATGCGCTCGACTTCGTGGGCGAACTCCCGGTCGTTCACGAAGGCCGTGATCTCGAAGTTCAGGCGAAGCGAGCGGTTGTCGAGGTTTGCGGTGCCGATGCCGGCGACGGCGTCGTCGACCAGGAGTGCCTTCTGGTGCATGAAGCCCTCCTCGTATCGGTAGAACTGCACTCCGGTCAGACCGGCTTCGGCCAGATACGAGTAGGCGGCGAGGTAGACGGCGAGGTGGTCGGGGCGGTCGGGGATCAGGATCCGCACGTCGGCCCCGCGCAGCCCCGCGAGCTGCAGGGCCGAGACGACGGCCTGGTCGGGCACGAAGTAGGGGCTGGCGATCCAGATGCGCCGGGTCGCGGAGTTGATGGCGTGCACGAACATCAGGCTCGCCGTTTCGCCTTCGTCGGCGGGTCCCGTGGGCACGATGAGTACGGGTGTGCCATCGGGGGCGGACGTCTCCCGGGGCACCCACCCCAACTCGAGGGACTCGTCGGTGGCCCAGTGCCAGTCCTCGACGAACGAGAGCTGGGCCGCGAGCGCCGCGTTCCTGATGGCGGACGCCCCCGTGGCGAAGCTGCCGCTCGTGGTGGCGGTCTCGATGCTCACCTCGGGTTGGTACGCGGTGCTGAAAGGTCGGCTGTACGCGGAGATGCCCGGCCGGAGCGCGACGGTCATGGCGCTCGACAGCCTTTCGGGCGTGCTGGGCGGGCTGCTGCCGCTCGGCGTCAGCCTGGTCGCTCAGATGGCGGGGCTGCCGGCCGCGATGTGGCTGCTCGCGGCGGGCCCGGTCGTCTTGCTGCTCGGGCTGCCGCGGAAGTGAGGC
>CAYORZ010000379.1:0-2203 GCA_964406485.1 uncultured Gemmatimonadaceae bacterium
GGTGCTCTACCAACTGAGCTATTCCCGCATCAAATGTGGCTGGAAACGTAGGCCCCGGGGCGGGGGGTGTCAAGACATCAGGGGTGGATGCGTTATCTTTTCGTGCTTCGCCATTCCCGCCGACTTCGCACCCCCGCGCCATGCGTCCGCACTTCCATCGCCCCGAGGCCCTCCGTGCCCTCCTGACGATCGCCGCCGCCGCGTTTCTGCACACGCCCGCCGCCGGCCAGTCCCTCCTGGATCCGGTGGTCGATGCAGGCGAGCTCCGGATCCACGGCGGGGGGCAGTTCCTGGGGTGGAGCGAGCGCTTCGGGATCGACGGCGCCCGCGAGCCGCTCTCCCTTGATCTGGACCGCGCCTCTGCTGCCGAACTGGTGCCGGGCGTTGCGGGGCTCCACTCGGCCCTCGAAGACCTCCTGGGCACGACCGGGCCCTTCCGCCTGGGGGCGTCGGAGGCGACGGTCTCGCAGCAGGAGGTCCGCATCCCCCTCTCGCTCGACCTCGGGGTCGTCGACCGGCTTACCGTCGGACTCACCGTGCCCGTGGTGCACACCTTTCTCGAAGCGGATCTCCGGATCGCCCCTGATCCCGATGCCGATCTGGGACTGAATCCGGCGCTCACGGGAGCGGATGCGGTGCCGGGCTTTCTCGCGGAACTCGCCGATCGGCGGCAGGTCACGGCCGACCTCGTGACGCAGCGGTGCGGTGAGGACCCGGCCTCGGAGGGGTGCCAGGCAGCGTCCGATCTGGTCGGGGTACTGGAGGCCGGGGGCGAAGGGCTCGCACGCGCCTACCGCAGTTCGGGACTCTTTCCCGTCGAAGGGTCGCCCACGGGCGAGGCATTGGCAGGGTGGTACGCCACCCTCAACGACGCCCTCGTGGCCGAAGGCCTCACCCCCCTTTCCGCCCCCCTCCCCCTCGCCGCCGCTCCGCTCGACCACGCCGGCCTGAACGAACTCCTCACCCACCCGGCGGGTCCCTTCCGCGCTGCCCCCCTCATGCGGCACGGCAGCCGCTGGGGGCTCGGCGATGTCGAGGCCCGGGTGGGCGCCCGGCTTCTCGAGGGCGAACGGCGGGATTCGGCGGGCGTACCCACCCTGGCGTGGAGCCTTGCCGCCATCGGGACGGTCCGCCTCCCGACCGGGAGCCAGGACTCGGTCGACGTCTTTCTCGACCGGGGACTCGACGACGGCCAGCTCGACCTCGAAGGGGGGGCGTGGTTCTCGCTGATGACCCCTCGTTTCGCATTGCGGGCGCGGGCCCTCTATACCCGGCAGCAGCCGGGTACCGTGGTCACGCGCATCGTCCCCTATGGCCAGGCGCTGGGGCTGGCCGGTGACGTCGTCGAGGTGGAGCGTGACCCGGGTGACGGCTTCTCGCTCGAGGTCGAGCCGGCGTTCCGTCTCGCCCCTGCACTCTCGCTCGCCCTCAGCTGGCGCATGCTCACCCGGGGCGCCGACGCCTATACCCTCCTCTCCGCCCTGCCGCCCGGAGACGGCCCGGTCGTCGACCACCTCCACGATGATGTCGCCCTCCTCGCGGTCGGCACGGAAGTCTCCGTCCACGAGCTCGGCGGAAGCCTTACCTACCGCTCGCCGGGACTCCCCGAGACGACGACGGGCGGTTTCGAGAGCTTCTTCAGCCTGCGCTCCGCGATCTCGGGGTCGGGGGGACGCGTTCCCGCAGGGATCCGGGCGGAGTTCGGGGTGCGTCTGCTGCGCCGTCTCTGGGGGGGATGAGGCCGCGGAGGTGGCCGCGCCCCCGAAGGCAACACCGACTCAGGGGGCGGTGAGCAGCTCCCGAGCGTGTTCGCGCGAGGTCGGGGATTCGGGGTCTCCGCCGAGCATGCGGGCGATCTCGGCCACTCGTTCTGCGCCGTCGAGGGGGCGGACGGTGGTGGCGGCGACGCCTTCGGCCTCGGTCTTCTCGACCAGAAGGTGCCCGGTGGCGCGGGAGGCGAGCTGGGGCAGATGGGTGATGACGAAGACCTGGTGGTCGCGGGCGACCTCGACGAGCGTACGCGCAACGCCGGTGGCCACCACGCCGCCGATGCCCGCGTCGATCTCGTCGAAGACGAGGGTGGGGACCCGGTCCACGCGTGCGAGGAGCGCCTTGAGCGCGAGCATCACCCGTGACAACTCTCCCCCCGACGCCACCCGGCGGAGGGGACGTGGGGCGAAACCCGGATTCAGCGAGACGCGAA
>CAYORZ010000380.1:0-2196 GCA_964406485.1 uncultured Gemmatimonadaceae bacterium
TAGAGCGACCGCACCGCCCGCGCGTCGCCGTCGCACGCGCGCCGGATCAGTTGTACTTCCGTCACATCTCCATCCCCGGTTCTCGCAGGGGGCGCCTCCGCGGTGTCTCGTCCGACCCTGAGATGCCCGAAGCCGCCCGCAGGGTTGCCTGACACCGGGGAGGGGCCGCGGGCGGGCGGTTGCCTCTGCGAGAGGCTCTGGCCAGACTCGGGCCCCGTCATCACCCACCCCCTCTCGCACGCTGCCCATGAACGACCTTCCCACCGGCGCCACCCACCTCGAATGTAGCGCGACCGGAACCCTGCACGACAGCGAGGTCCTGCAGGGCCTGTCCCGCGCCGGCAAGCCGCTCCTCGCCCGCTACGACCTCGAGTCCCACCGGGGCCGCGTCACGCCCGAGGCCCTCGTCGGGCGGCGCCCCGACCTCTGGCGGTACGCCGAGGTGCTCCCCGTGCGCGACCCCGCGGCCCGTGTCTGTCTCGGCGAGGGCTTCACCCCCCTCATCGACGCCCCCCGCTTCGCCGAGCGGATCGGGGTGGGGCGGGTGTGGGTGAAAGACGAGGGTCAGAACCCCACCGGCAGCTTCAAGGCGCGCGGACTCGGGATGGCCGTCTCGCGGGCGCGCGAACTGGGCGCGTCGGCCCTCGCGCTCCCGTCGGCGGGCAACGCGGGCTCGGCAGCGGCGGCGTACGGAGCAGCCGCGGGCCTGCCGGTGCACGTGGTGGTGCCGCGCGACACCCATCGCCCCATCATCGAGGAAATCCGGGCCCTCGGCGCCCACCTCCAGCTCCTGGACGGGCTGATCAACGACTGCGGCGCGGTGGTGCGGCGCGGAGTCGAAGAGAAAGGGTGGTTCGACCTCTCCACCCTGAAGGAGCCCTACCGGGTCGAGGGAAAGAAGACGATGGGCTACGAGCTCTTCGAACAGCTCGGGGGACGGCTCCCCGACGTGATCCTCTATCCGACCGGAGGGGGGACCGGGCTGATCGGGATGTGGAAGGCCTTCGACGAGATGGAGGCGCTCGGATGGATCGGTTCCGAACGACCCCGGATGGTGACGGTGCAGGCCGCCGGGTGCGCGCCCCTCGTGCGGGCCTTCGAGGAGGGAGCCGACGAGGCAACGCCCTGGCGCGACGCGGCCACCTACGCCTCGGGGCTCCGGGTGCCGGGAGCGATCGGTGACTTCCTGATTCTCGGTGCGCTCCGCGAAAGCGGGGGGACCGCCATCGCCGTCCCGGACCACGAGATGCAGGAATGGGTCGCCCACCTCGGACGCGATACCGGGATCTTCGCCGCTCCCGAGGGGGGAGCGGTGGCTACCGCGGCCCACGCCCTGCGGGTGTCGGGCTTTCTGACCCCCGACGACGAAGTGGTGGTCTTCAATACCGGAAGCGGGCTGAAGTACGTCGGGATGGAGCCCGTGGACTGAAGGCGCCGCCGGGCGCGGGGGGGCGGATCGAGTGCCCGCCCCCCCGCGGCAGCGCCGCGCCCGGCTACTCGTAGCGCAGGGCGTCGATCGGGTCGAGACGCGCGGCCCGCTGGGCGGGCCAGATGCCGAAGAAGAGGCCGATTCCGGCCGAGAAGCCCAGGGCCGCGATCACGGCTTCCATCGCCACGGCCGTCTCCCACCCCATGGTGCTCGACATCACGGCCGACGCGAGGTAGCCGCCGCCGACGCCCATCACCCCGCCGAGGAAGCAGAGCACGAGCGCCTCGATCAGGAACTGGAAGAGGATCGCCTTGCGGGTCGCCCCCAGCGCCTTGCGCACGCCGACTTCGCGGGTCCGCTCGGTCACGCTCACCAGCATGATGTTCATGATGCCGATCCCCCCGACGAGCAGGCTCACCGCCGCGATCCCCGCCAGGAGGTAGGTGAAGGTCTGGTTGGTCTCGTTGAACGTCGAGAGGAGGTCTGCCGAATTGCGGATGTTGAAGTCGGCCTCCGCGCCCGGCCGGATCCGGTGCTCGCGGCGCAGGACCCGGTCGATCTCTCCGTAGGCGACGTCGAGTTCGTCGGGCGTGGTTGTCGCCACGTAGATCGAACTCAGCCGGTCCCGCCCCCCGAAGAGACGGTACATCGCGGTCGAGACCGGAACGAAGACCTGTTCGTCGGGACGCATCCAGGCCGCCTCACCCTTTTCGGTCAGGATGCCGATCACCTCGAAGGGCTGACCATTCATCTGGATGGTCTTGCCG
>CAYORZ010000381.1:0-2186 GCA_964406485.1 uncultured Gemmatimonadaceae bacterium
AATCCAAGGTAGAACGGGGGCACCCGGGCGGCAACCGGCGTCGGGCGACGGGAAGGGCGTGCGGCGCCGCTTCGGGGTGTCGCCGGGGCCGCGGCCCCGGGGGTGAACCCGCGACCCTCCGGCGGGTAGGGCACAGGGCGCACACTTGTGGGTAGGGGGGTGCGCCGACCCCCCGCTTTCGTGCCCGCCCACCCGCGGCGCCCGTTCACCGCTGGAGAATTCCGCATGCTGACCTTCACCGACCGCGCCAGAGAGGTTCTGGGTACCTTCCTCGATCAGGGTGCCGGTGACCTGGAGTACCTTCGCATCGCCATGACCGGTTCGCCGGCGGCGCCCGACTTCGAGTTGACCCTCGTCTCGCCCGACGAGAAGCGTGACGACGAACGGGCGGTCGAGGTGGGCGGGATCCCCGTACTCGTGGCCGAGAGCCAGGCGGCCCAGATCGACGGCGCGACCATCGACTTCGTCGAACGGGTCAACGAGAGCGGCTTCGAAGTGCGGCCTCGGGTCACCGCCCCGGCGTCCCCTCCCCTCCTCTCGGGACCGATCGCGGAGCGGGTGATCGAGGTTCTCCAGGATCAGGTCAACCCGGCGATCGCCAGCCACGGCGGGGCGATCAACCTCGTCGAGGTACGGGGGACGGAGATCTTCCTCGAGATGACGGGGGGATGCCAGGGGTGCGCGATGTCGCGGCTCACCCTCCGCCAGGGGGTCGAGCGGATGCTGCGGCAGGCCGTCCCCGAGCTCACCGGGGTGCACGACATCACCGACCACGCCAGCGGGGTCAACCCCTACTTCGAGGCGTAGACCCGTGCCTCAGCGCACCTTCACCGAGCGAAGCTTCGTGAAGTAGACGTCGAGGAGTCGGTCGGTCGTCACCTGGTCGAGGAAGCCCAGGGCGTCGAGGGCCGACGTGATCTCGGCCACGCGGTTCCACATCTCCGCTCCCAGCGTCTCCGTCTCGGGGATCGCTTCCAGGACGGGATCGCGGCTCAACCCGGACGCCGCAGGATCGTGTGCGATCCGGTCCTCGTTCTGCTCCAGGAAGGAGTGGAGGCGGAGCGCCGCGTCGGCCACCGCACGCAACTGGCCGTGGACGGCTTCGCGGTCTCGCATCGCTGCAGCAAAGCCGGCCAGGCTTCGCGCCTCCACCGCCCCCCGGTCGTCGGCGGCGAGCGGGATGGAGTCGAGGACGGCGTCGAGGGCTGCGGCGAAGACTTCCGCCTCGCGCGCCCGGATCACCTGCACGTACCGCCCCACCGCCTCCCAGTAGAGCCGGACGGACGGATACGCCGACGCGCCGGCCATGTAGCGCCCCGAAAGCCATTCGGGGTCGAGGTCGTCGGGGATCGCCTCACGGCTCGGCAGCGTCTCCAGCGCCCCGATCGCGCCGGCCGTCGCCTGCACCGATGCCTCGGTGGCGACCGGGGTCAGGGTGGGCGCGATTTCGGGGATCTCGACGACCGGCACGGCGTCGGGGCCGGCTGCACGGTCCTGGGCGAGGTACCACCCGCCGGCGCCCACCACGAGCGCCCCGACCACCAGAAGCGGGACCGACGTCCGTCGGGGCGCCGCGGCGGGGAGGGGAGGGGGCGCAGCACGCCGCCCCCCTCCGTGGGGGGGCTCACCGAGCGTCCACGACGGCGGGGGCGGCGGTTCGTCATCCCGTTCCGGATCCGGGTGGGGGGCGGGCGCCGGGCCGTCGAGGCCGGAGACGTCTGCCGGCCCTTCGGTCTCTTCCGGAGCCCACGGATCGCGTCCGGGAACCGCCCACGGATCGTCGGGCTCCGCCGTCGCGGCTTCGCCCCCCTCGAACAAGGTGTCGGGGCTTTCGGGAGCCGGGGCCGCGAACCGCGGCTCGTGGGTTCCGGATGGATGGAGGTCGAGGCGCCCGAACCCCTCCAGCCCCTCGAAAGCGGCCGGGGGATCGTCGGGCGGCACCCCGGGGTCGACGACCGCCCCGTCCCAGTCGGGGGGGAGGACCCCGGCGTCCATCCAGTCGGTCGCGGGGGGCTCGGGCTCCGGCTCCGCACCGCCGGCCGCGGGGTCGTGCAGGTCGGTAGCGGGGTCGTGCGGGTCGGCGGCGGCCACGCGAAACTCCTGCCGCAACCTCCGGAAGGGTTCGTGCTGCTCGGCGGGCGCCCACCCCCCGCCCCGCGCGGCGTCGGGGAGGCGCGTCGGGTCCA
>CAYORZ010000382.1:0-2179 GCA_964406485.1 uncultured Gemmatimonadaceae bacterium
GCGGTAGCAGTGGGCGTGAATCCAGCGCTCGCCCCGCAGCACCTCCGCGAGGGCCTCCAGCTTCAGGTCGCGGCGCGGCTCCACGCCCTGGCGGCCCGAGGCCTCCCACGCCTCCCACTCGCGCATGTACGCCTGCGCGTCGAGGAACGCCTGCCGGATCACGTCCTGCACGCCCATGCGCGTCGCCGGGTAGCGGTCCGGCTCGCGGTCCCGCTTGGGGTTCTCGCCGAGCGCGAACTTGATCCCGGGCGTCGCGCCCCGGAGGAGCATGTCCTCCGCGTCCGCGCCCCAGCGGAGCTTCACGACCGCGTTCTGGCCGCCGATCGGGTTCGCCGAGCCGTGCAGGATGTTGATCGTGGTGACCCCGCCCGCGAGCGCCCAGTAGAGCCCGATGTCGGACGGGTCCAGCACGTCGCGGATCCCCACCATCGACGAGACGTTCACGGCGCCCTCGTTGATGGACGACGCCGCGAGGTGCGAGTGCGCGTCGATGATTCCCGGCGTGACCCAGAGCCCGGTCCCGTCCACGACCCGCGCGCCCGCCGGCACGGCGAGGTCGGTGCCGAGCTCCGCGATGCGGCCGTCGCGCACGAGCACGTCGCCGTTCTCGATCGTGCCGTGCGAGGCCGTGAGGATCGTCGCGTCACGGATGAGCGTGACCGGGTCCGTGCGGTAGGGGCCTCGGATCGTCGTCATCGGCACGGGCGGGGTCGGGGCAGGCGCGGCGGCCTGCCCGCCCCGCCCCCCGCCGGCCGCGGCGGCCAGCACGGCCGGCGCCACGTCGAAGCGTCGGCCGTCCACGAACACCGTCTCCACGCGCGTGCCCTCGGCCAGGAGCGGCCCGCTCGCCACCACGAGGTTCGCGATCTTGCCCACCTCGATGGAGCCCATGCGGTCGGCCACGCCGAAGATCCCGGCGGGCCCGAGCGTGAGCGCGCGAAGCGCGTCGGCCTCCGACAGCCCCTGCGCCACCGCCCGCCGGACGCCCTCCCTGAGGCTCGCGGGGTCCTGTCCGTCCGAGTAGAAGGCGAAGGGGACGCCTGCGGCGGCGAGCGCGGCGGGGGTGGTCGCGGCCCGGTCCCAGAGCCGCAGATCCCGGAGCTCCGGCTCCGCCTCGGGGTCCCCGGAGCGCGGCGGGCTTGGCCAGTTCACGTCCACCAGCGCCGCGGCGCCGGCCTCGGCCAGCAGGTCCGCCGCGTCCCACGCGCCCTGCATCCCGTAGACCACGAGCGGCGCGCCCATGGCCTCGGCCGTGCGGATCGCCCGCTCCACCTCGATGCGGTCGCGCGCCGGCAGGAGCACTGGCCAGCCCTCGGCGAGTTGGCGGCGGATCGGCTCGAGCGTCGCGTCCCACTCGGGGCGCGGGCGCCCCCGGGGATCGGCCTGGTAGGCGTCGTGGACGCGGCCGTAGTGCGCCGCGTCGAGGTAGAGCTGCTTCAGATAGGCGAAGCTCCCCATGAGCGAGCCGGGATAGCCCTCGTACGACTCGTCCTCGAGCTGGAGCCGCATCGCGACCGGCGTGGCCACGACCATCTCGCGCGGCCGCGCGAAGGCGACGAGGTCGAGCACCGCGGCCTGCCCGGTGACGAGCCCCCGCGCGCGGGTGCTCAGCACGGTGGTGACCCCGGCGGCGCGCCAGGCGTCGTAGCGGCCGTCCGCCTCGGACAGCTCCTCCGCGGCGCTCAGCCAGCTCCAGGTGCCCGGACGGTCCTCGGGACCCCAGGAGTGCGGCGGGTCGGCGCCGTCCTCCCCTTCCCCGGCCGGTCCACCGCCCGCCGGATGGCCGAGCGTCGTGAGCGCATCGAAGAGTCCGGGATAGACGACCTTGCCGGCGGCGTCGACGACCCACGCGCCCTCGGGTGGCCGGACATCCGGCCCGACCTCGGTGATCACGCCGTCCCGCACGACGACCGTGCCCCGCTCGATCGGCGCGCCCGACACGGGCACGACGCGGGCCCCGACGATGGCGTAGTGGGACGGTGCGTCGGGCCGGACCGGGCGCGGCTGCGCCTCGGCGGCCCGGGGAAGCGCGAGGGCCGGGAGTGCGACGAGGGAGAGAACGGCCCGGGGCCACGATCGTCTCATGCTCGGACTCCTTGCTGGAGGAGGGTCCAGGGACCCTCAGAATACGGCGCGCCGCCGCGTGTGCGGTTTGCCCGGTACCAGCTCGTCCACCGCG
>CAYORZ010000383.1:0-2147 GCA_964406485.1 uncultured Gemmatimonadaceae bacterium
CCGCGCTCATCGAACAGCACGCTCCGCTCCGCGCCGCGGTCCTGGACGAGCAGGGTGGCGAGGGCGCCCGAGGCCCGGTGGTCGGCCATGGCGCCAGCGAGATCGACGTCGCTCACCACGTCGCCGACGTGCAGAATGAACGGTGCGTCGCCCCGGAAGTGATGCCGGGCGTGGACAAGCGCGCCGCCGGTCCCCAGCGGAGGCGACGGTTCGCGCGAGAGGATCAGCTCGGCGTCCAGCGACCACCGCTCGCGGGCGTACTCCTCCACCACTTCGGCCAGGTGCGAGACGTTGACGATGATGCGGTCGACGCCGGCCGCGATCAGCCGCCGGGCGATGTGTTCGATCATCGGCGCACCCCCGACCTCGACGAGCGGCTTGGGGGTGTGGTCGGTGAGGGGGCGCAGCCGGCTTCCGTAACCGGCCGCCAGAATCATGGCGTCCATCGGCGCTCCCGGGGGTGCTCGGGCCCCGCGGGCCAGTGCTCGCGCTCCCGGTGCTCGACACCGACCGCGACGTCGGGGTGGTGGGCGCGCAGGTGGGCCGCGAGTCGCTCGGCGAAGTAGACCGAGCGGTGCTGGCCCCCCGTGCACCCGAAGCCGACCGCCAGGTGGGTGAAGCCGCGCGCCCGGTAGCGATCGACCTGGGCGTCGACGAGCCCGCGCACGTGGTCCCAGAAGCGCGCCGCCTCGGGAAGCGCCGCGATGAACTGCGCCACGTCGGACTCCAGCCCGGTGCGGTCGCGGTAGCGCTCCTCCCGCCCCGGATTGGGGATCGCGCGGCAGTCGAAGACGAAACCGCCGCCGTGGCCCGAGCGATCCTCGGGGTAGCCGCGCCGGTAGCTGAAGCTGGTGATCCGCACCCCGAGACCGGCGGCCCGGTCGTCGCCGCCGGCACCCTCGGTGTCCCCCGCGACCGCCCACCGCTCGGCGATCCGCTCGAAGGCGGCCTCGATCTCGGGCAGGCGCAGCGGGAGTCCTCTCTCCAGAATGCGGGCGATGTTGCGGGCCGCGTAGGGCACACTCTCCAGGAAGCGCGCCTTGCCCTCGAAGAAGCCCCGGTAGCCGTACGCGCCGAGCGCCTGCAGTACCCGCACGAGCACGTATCCGGGATAATGACGGTGGAATCGCTCCCGGTCGACGGGGATGCGCTCGCCCAGGGCGTCGAGATAGTGCTCGACCAGGTGGTCGCGCACCGGCTCGGGCAAGTCGGCCTTGGCGTCCATGAGCAGCGAGGCCACGTCGTACTGCAGCGCGCCCCGCCGCCCCCCCTGGTAGTCGATGAACCAGGGCTCGCCGTCGCGCAGCATCACGTTGCGGGACTGGAAGTCGCGATAGAGAAAGTGGTCGGTGTCGGCTTCGAGCAGGAATGCGATCAACCGCTCGAAGTCGCGCTCCAGCGGCGCTTCGCGAAAGGGGATGTGCGCGAGCTTCAGAAAGTGGTACTTGAAGTAGTTGAGATCCCAGAGGATCGACTGTCGGTCGAAGTCCGCGCGGGGGTAGGCGAGCCGATAATCGATGACCTCGTGGCCGTCGATCTGGAAGCGGGGGAGCGCCTCCAGCACCCGGCGGTAGACCCCCAGCATCTCGTCGGGCACGGCACTTCCCGCCGCTCCCGCACCCGCCGAGCCGGCCTCCACCGCTTCCGCCCGCGCCCGCTGCAGGGCGTCGTGGAGGGTGACGTCGCCCAGGTCTTCCATCAGCCAGACGCCTGCTGCCTCGTCGACCGCGAAGAGGTCGGGCACCGGGAGCCCGATGCCCCGAAAGGCGCGCGTATACGCCCAGAAGGCGCGGTTCTCGTCCGGCTCGGGCCCGATTCCCCCGATCACGGTGGTCCCGTCAGCCGCCTCGAACCGGACGTAGGAGCGCGCCGAGCCATGAGCGGCGACCGGGTGGATCGCGACCGGTTCGGCCCCGTGGACGTCGCGGAAAAGGCGCAAGAGGCGGCGCTGCATGACGACCCTGCGAACGAAGGAGGAAGGATTCGACCCCCTACCGTAATGCCCGGGGGGAACGCGATCCACCGGATCGGTGTCTTCCTCTCGGTCCCGCGCCTTCCGCGCGCCGCGCCCACCCACCCCGCACCCCCCACACCGTGACCCCCACGGCCACCACCCAAGAAGAACCGCGAGGCAAGGCGGACGACGG
>CAYORZ010000384.1:0-2147 GCA_964406485.1 uncultured Gemmatimonadaceae bacterium
TCAGCTGGCGCACCTGCGCAGGGCCGATCGCCCCACCGGAAAACGCGACCCCGCCACCCCCACCGGAAGCCGTACCCCCGGCGGCCCCCCCGATCACCGAGATCGTGGTCCGCTGCCCTCCCCCTCCGGATCCGGCGATCGCCTCGGCACGCCGCTGCTTCTCGGCTTCCTCGATCCGGGGGGTCACGGGCACCGGGGCGACGGGCCGCTCGAGCACTTCGGTGACCGTGCCGTCCAATGCGACGACCTTGATCCGGTACCCGACCGAATCGACGACAGCCACGCGCCCGTCGGGGAGCACAGCCGTACTCAGGGGGGGCTCGAAGGCGCGCAGCACCGGCATCGCGAACTGGATCTGGCCGCCCCCCTCCAGGTCGAGACGGCTACGGGACCCCGATTCGACCGCAGGCAGCGTCCATCCCTCGTAGAGCACACGACTCGCATCCGGAGACTCCAGGCTGTACCACGGTACCGGGCGCGTCGAGGGGGCCTCCGTGCCCGCCATGAGAATCCGGCCCGACATGGGGGCCACCACACCGCCGTCCGGGTGAGTGGCGACGTCACCCCTCGGAAAGCCCAACTCGGTGACATCGACGCGCACATTGCGCACGAACTGCCCGGAGGCGTCGTACACGACCCACGCCTGATGGCCGAGATCGAAGACGGCGACCTCACCCTCATCGGTGACCGCCACCGCCTGCGCGCCCGACAACTCGCCCGGACCCTCCCCCGTCCGTCCGATCGTGCGAACGAACCCACCCCGGGCGTCGACCTCGGTCACGGTGTTCGCCTGGGAATCGAGCACGTACAGATGCCCGCGGTCATCGAACGACACCGAGATGATGTTGCCGAACATCGCCCACTCGGGAGCGTCGAACCCACCCACCTGATACCGGGCTTCGGGACCGAGCTCGAGGGGATGATCCGGCGCATCGAGTCCGACATCGCCCCCTGGGGAGCCGTTGCTCGCGTCGCCGCAACCGACCAGCATCACGGACGATGCGGCAAGGAGGAGGGTGCCGAGGCAGCGGAGACGCACACGACGGATGTGGGGACCGGGATGGAGGCGAGGCACGGCGTGCTCCGGATCGAAGGGGGACGTGGGAAGGATCGGCATCCTTGTTGCGACGAGGGAGGGACGCGAAAGGGTTGCTTCGGGCCGGCCCGTGTTACCTTTAGCGCGAAACATCCGTTTCGATCATTTCCGTTCCTGACGGTGTCCCCCCATGCGCCCACGCCTCGCCTTCGCCCTGACCGGGCTCGTCATCGTCTCGCTCCACGGTGCGCCATCGACGGCTTCGGCGCAGGGGCTCTCCCTCGCGGGCCGGGCCGGAACCACCGGAGTCGGGGGCGAGGTGATGCTCTCCCTGGCGCCCAAGCTCGCGCTTCGGGGCGGGGTAGGGGTGATCCCCCTCGAACTCGATGTCGCGATGGGGCGGCAAAGCTACACCATCGAGCCGCCGCCCCTCTTTCTCACCGGCTCGATCGACATTCGGGTGGCCGGTCCGGTGCGCATCATGGCCGGCCTGCTCCACCGGACCGACGACACGCACTTCCACGTTGAACTCGACCCCCCCGTGGAGGTGGGCGACGAGAGCTACGACGTGGACGGCAGGTTGGACGGGGCGCTGATCGCTGCCCGGACGGCCCCCTTCGTCGGGGTGGGTCTGGGGGGCTTCGGAAGTCCGGGGTTAAACGTCTATCTCGACGTCGGACTTGCGTTTGCGGGAGACCCCGATGTCCGGGTCTCGGCCACCGGCTCGATCACCGAACAGCCCGGCTTCGCCCAGGAACTCGAGAAGGAACGTCGTTCGATCCTTGCCGATATCGACGACTACTACCGGTACTGGCCGATTCTGAATCTGGGATTCCGCTTCGGGTTCTGATCACGCGTCCTTTCGAACCCACCGCTCCGAGTCGCGCGCGCGGTACTTCTCCAGAGTGCGCGCAAGGGCCTCCCCGAGGTCGATGCCCTGCTCGTTGGCGATGACCAGGAGCACGAAGAGCACGTCGCCGAGTTCGAGCGCCAGTTCCTGCTCGGCTTCGCCTGCCTTCGTCGTCTTCGGGCCGAAGCGGTGATTCATCAGGCGGGCGAGTTCCCCGACCTCTTCGATCAGTCGTGCGAGGTTCACCAGCGGCGGCCAGTA
>CAYORZ010000385.1:0-2141 GCA_964406485.1 uncultured Gemmatimonadaceae bacterium
CAGAAGTTCGAACGCCCCGTCGTCGCGCTGCACCACCGCCACCAGCGACTGCCGCTCCAGGACAAACTCCATCGGGTCGCGGTGGCGGGTCTGGACTCCCCGGAAGACGAAGAAGGCATCGTGCGGCCGATCCGGCCCGAGGAAGCGCTGGAGGAGTTTCGCGACCACCTCGTCGGCGCACGAGAAGTCGAGCACCGTGACCTCGGTGAGGTCGATCAGCGAGATCGTCGGGTCCCCCGCCTCGGCGAGTTGCGTCTCGATCGCCAGGCGGACCGCACGCCCCGTGGGGCGGGTCACGAGGTGGGCGTAGAGCGACGCTACCGACCGCTGGACGAGCGCCCCCACGTCGATGCGGATGGGATCGGGTGCACCGCTACGCATCGCCATCCATCCCGGGAAGGAGGAGGTGGATGTGGGCCCCGGGGAAGGACTCCATCCCCTGGCGGAGGGGGGGAGAGTCCTCCCACTCCGGGACGTCGGCGATCCGGGCGGTTCCCGAACGGATCGCGAGGGCACCATTCCACCGTCGCACCTGCTTGCGCATCTGTTGAATTCCCTGACCGCGTCCCGTGTCGGGAAAGCGGGTGAGTCCATGAATGAAGGCTGCTTCCAGCGCCGTGGCGTCGCCCCAGCGATCCCCGAAGCGGGTGGAATGCTCGTCGGCAAGGGAGCCCCGGAAGCCGCGCCCCAGGTCGGAGACCGCGACGATGACCACGTGGCGGCCGAGTCGCTTCTGCCAGTTGTACGCCTGGGCGGTCACCCACCCCGGAGCCTCGGCGTGCTCGATGACGTTCTGGCACACCTCGGAGAGGATCACGGAGAACTGCACGACCGCCGTGAGGGGGTAGTGGAGGGTGTGGGTGAGGATCGCCCCCGCCGACCGCTGCACCCGGTCGACCACCTCGTGAACATCGACGTGAGAGGTGAGCGGCATCACTTCCAGGAGCACATCGGTGTCGCCGCCGGAGCGGCGCGGGGGCTTCTGGTCGAAGTCGAAGAGACCCTCGGCCGCGCGGAAGAACCCCATCCGCGCCATGTAGCCCGCCACCTCGCCCGGCTCGGGGAGGTGGAGGAGGGGGGGCGCGCCGAAGCGGTCGAGGAGGACGCGGCCCACCGAAAGGAGGCCGAGCATCCCCGGGGGATCGATCCACCGCATCCGGCGGGCGTCGACGAGCACCTTCCCCTCCGGGAGGCGGGCAGCGTCGTCGAAAAGGTCGTCCACACTGCGGTAGTCGAGGCTGGCAGGAAGGGTGATGACGTTCAACGGTCCCGCTCCGAGAGGCGCCCGAGGAGGTGGTGGTGCAGTCCGCGCGCACCCCGATGGAGCACATTGCGGCCCGCGTGGCGGTTGGCCGTGGCGAGGGCGTCATCGAGGGTGTCGCCCACGAGCAGCCGCGCGAAAAAGGTGGCTCCCCAGACGTCGCCGCAACCGGTGGGGTCGCCGACCAGGGCTCCTCCGGCCGGTTCGACACGGCCGCTGCGGGTCGGCCCCGCGCTCCCCACGGTGTCACGGGTGGCCGGCCACTTCCAGGGGTCGGGCGAGAAGTCGGGGGCGGCGACCCAGGCCGCGCCCCGGTCCCCGAGGGTCACCGTGATGAGCTTCAGCTCCGGCCCGGTGACCTCGGCGGCGAGCTGCCAGCCGTCGCCGTGCGCGCGTCCGAGGAGTTCGAACTCGCACTCGTTCATCTGGACCGCATCGAAGCTGCGAAGCCACCCACCCGGGGCCGGAAGTTCGCGAGGGACCCGCAGTCCTTCCCTCCCTACCCCCTTGAAGAGGGTGTGGAGGTCGGCGTAGGTGGGACCCCCGTACCCGGCCCGGAGGGCCCGGGCGGTATCGAGGGTGAGCTCGAAGCCGGTGATGAAGTTGACGTAGAGGGCGTCGCAGCTGCGGACGATCGGGGCGAGCTCCGTCCACTCCCAGGGGGGGACGCCCCCGCGGAGGTATTCGGTGCGCCGATCGTCGGCGACGTAGCGAAGGAAGACGCGGGGGGTGGGGTCGGGGACGACGCGCACCCCCGTCTCCACGTCGATCGCGGGGAACTCCCGGAGAAAGCGGAGCGCCTCTTCGGCCAGGTCGTGGCCGACCTTCACCACGGGCACCACCTCCCACCCCGCGGGGAGCGCTGCGGCCAGGGCGCCCA
>CAYORZ010000386.1:0-2136 GCA_964406485.1 uncultured Gemmatimonadaceae bacterium
GGCGTGATCGAACGAATCCGCGCCGAGGGGATGGAGCGCTCGCAGATCATGGAGCTGGCCGGATACATGACCGATGTGATCGGCCCCCGCCTCTCCGGTTCGCCGGGGATGATGCGCGCCAACGAGTGGACGGCCGAGCAGCTCCGTTCCTGGGGCGTGACGAATGTGAAGGTCGAGCCGTGGGGGGAGTTTGGACGGGGCTGGGAGCAGGTGCGCTTCAGCGGTCGGATCGTGACACCCTTCGTCCAGCCGCTGCGCGCGCAGCCGGTGGCCTGGACCGGCAGCACCTCCGGGACGATCGACGGCGAGGTCGTTGCGCTGACCGCCGATGACGTCTCGGATCTCGAGCGCTACCGCGGTACTCTCGATGGGAAGATCGTGCTTCCCCAGGCTCCCGGGGACTTTCCTCCGGAGTTCGAGCCGGCCCCGCGCCGGCGCTCCCTGGAGTCGCTGCTCGGTGAACGGCCGGTGGCCGGTGCGGCCGAGCAGAATCGGGGCGACCCTGCAGCTGCCCAGGCCGCGATGGAGGCGGCCCGGCGGCGGATGGAGGTGAACCGGGCGATCAACGAGCACTCCTACGACCGCTACATGTCCGAGGTGCTTCGCCAGGTGTGCGATTTTCACGCCGCGGTCGGTGGCACCTCCGCGTTCCTCTCGGCCACGCTCTCCAGCACGGCGCGGCACCAGATCGTCGGGGAGGTGGACCCTTCGACACTGGAGGAGGCGCGGGCCGCGCCGTACCCGGCCGTGTCGATCCGGTCGCCCAAGCGGTGGAGTAGCCACGACCTGACGGGGTCGACCGATCCGAGGGAGCTCCGTTGGGGAACCGGCAGCCTCGAGGAAGGGCTTCAACAGGCCACGCACCTCGCCCGGCGGGGCGCCAGGGTCTGCATTCTTCGCAATACCGTGCGAGAGGCGCGGGCAACCTTCGCCGAGTTGGAGGAGATTGCCGCCGACCTTCTATGGCGCCCGCAAGCCGACGCCCGTCCCGCGTGCGTCCATTCGCGTTACATCGGACCCGACCGCAAACAACTGGATCGGGCACTCCTCCACAGCTTCGGAAAGCACTCCACCGCGACCGGAACGATTCTGGTCTCCACCCAGATCGTCGAACAGAGCCTGGACGTTGATTTCGACTGGATGCTGACGGACCTTGCCCCGATCGACGTGCTGCTCCAACGTGCCGGCCGCATCCACAGGCACGCGCGGTCGTCCCGACCGGGCTCGCCCCCGATCGCCACCCTGTTCGTGCACGCACCGGACAATGGGTTCGAGCCCCGTACCCGGTATCGCGGGCCACACGGCTGGGGCACGGTCTACCGGGGCCTCATGGACCTCGAGCTGACTCGGCGCACCATCGAGTCCAGAGGCTCGATCGAACTCCCGAACGACGCGCGCAGCCTCATCGAAGGGGTGTACCACGCAGAGGCCCGGGAGCAAATGGTGGCGGAGGAGCCGGAGTGGGACCCGGTGGAAGTCGAGGAAACGGGCGAGGCGCAGGCCGCTAGGTTCCACGGAGGCATGGCCGCCCTGGACTTCACCTGCACCTACATGGGTCTTGCCGAGCGTTTCAAGGGGGCGGAGAACGAGAAGATCCGGACCCGCATCGGAGATGATCGGCTCACGGTCCACCTGGACCGCCCGGTCGTGGCATGGCACGCTCCACGTGGAGAATCCGGAGAGGTGGCCTTGGCCCTCCGGCAAATCCACCAAGCGGACCTGGACCCCGGGGGCGCGCTCACGGCCATGTGGGTCGAGGACACCGACCAAGGCCCAATCTTCCAGCTCGGTCGCCTCACGCTTAGGTACGGACCCACCGGGTGGCATTGGTAGGTGCTCGGGCGAGCCCACTTCGAGGCGGAGAGTGTCCGACGGGGGTTCGGCCCGGCTCGCCCCGCAGAACTCCGCGCGCTTCTCGGTGGACCGTATGACCTCGTCCACGTAGTACTCGACCGCCGCCCGGGCGTAGTCCCGGTCCCCGTAGTCCTCGCCGGCCGCCTGGTCCAGCAGGGGTCCGGCATCGGCGAGCCAACCTTCGGCGCACACCGCGCCTTCGTTGTCCTCGGCACACGCCACCAGGTGGAACTGGCCGATCTTCGGGCCCGGACGCTCGGGGGCTTCGGGTCGTGCTCGCTC
>CAYORZ010000387.1:0-2133 GCA_964406485.1 uncultured Gemmatimonadaceae bacterium
GCGTGTGTCGATCCGCTCGAGGAAGTCGAAGAGCGAGGTGAAGGGACCGTCCTGGCGGGCCTCGAGGATCGAGCGCACCGCGGCCGACCCCACCCCCCGCACCGCTCCGAGGCCGAAGCGGATCTGGGTGCCGCCGATGGCCGTGAACTTCCACCCCGATTCGTTGACGTCGGGGGGAAGCACCTCGATGCCGTCCTCCAGATGCGGGAGGTGGCGCGGGAGGTCGCGGCATTCGGCGATGTATTTCACGACGTCGTCGGTCTTGTCGAGCACCGACGACAGGAGCCCGGCCATGAACTCGGCCGGGTAGTGCGCCTTCAGCCAGGCGGTGTGGTAGCTCAGGAGGGAGTAGGCGGCCGAGTGACTCTTGTTGAAGCCGTAGCGGCCGAAGGTCTCGATCTGATCGGCGAGGTCGCGGGCCACCCGCTCGTCCACCCCCCGCTCCACCGCCTTCTCGACGAAGGTGCCGAGCTGCTCGGCGATCAGGGCCGCGTCCTTCTTTCCCACCGCCTTGCGGAGCACATCGGCCTCTCCCAGCGAGAAGCCGGCCAGGAGGTTGGCGATCCGCATCACCTGTTCCTGGTAGACGATGATCCCGTAGGTGGGCTCGAGCGTCTTCTCCAGCGACGGGTGGTCGTAGGAAACCGGCTCCTGGCCGAGCTTCCGGCGAATGTAGACGTCGGTCATCCCCGAGTCGAGGGGACCGGGGCGGATGAGGGCGTTCGTCGCGACCAGGTCGTCGAAGCGGTCGCAGCGCATCGCCCGCAGCTTGTCGGTGGCCAGCGACGACTCGAACTGGAAGACCCCGCTCGTGCCGCCACGCGCGAGCATGCGGAAGACCGCGGGGTCGTCGAGCGGGACGTCGTCCATGCTCTCGTGGACCACCCCCGTCTCGGGGTGCCGCAGCGCCCCGAGGCGTGCCTTCACCATCTCGACCGCATCGTGGATGACGGTGAGCGTCTTGAGACCCAGGAAGTCCATCTTGAGCATGCCCGCCTCTTCGAGGCAGTTCATGTCGTACTGGGTCACCACCATCCCGTCGTCGCCCCCCCCGTTCTTGCCGGTCTGCACGCAGACGGGGACGTATTCGTCGAGAGGGCCGGGGGCGATCACCACACCGGCGGCGTGGACCGACGCGTGGCGCGAGAGTCCCTCGAGGGTCATCGCGTAGTCGAACAGCTGGCGATGGCGCTCGTCGAGATGGTAGAGGTCACGAACCTCCTTCAGCTTCTCGACCGCCTCCTGGACGGTGAAGGCCTGCCCCGGCGTGTTGGGAATCAGCTTGGCGATCCGGTCGGTTTCGGACGGCTCGAAGCCCAGGGTGCGGCCCACGTCGCGAATCACCGCCCGCGACTTCATCGTTCCGAAGGTGATGATCTGGCCGACCGCGTCGGAGCCGTACTTCTGCCGCGTGTACTCGATCACCTCCCCCCGGCGCTCGAAGCAGAAGTCGATGTCGACGTCGGGCATCGAGACGCGTTCGGGGTTGAGGAAGCGCTCGAAGAGGAGGTCGTGCACCAGGGGGTCGAGGTTGGTGATTCCCAGGGCGTAGGCCACCAGGGAGCCCGCGGCCGACCCCCGCCCCGGACCGACCGGGATCCCCTCCTGTCGGGCCCAGGCGATGAAGTCCTGGACGATGAGGAAGTAGCCGGCGTAGCCCGTCCCCCGGATCACTCTCAGCTCGAAGTCCAGGCGCTCGCGGGCATCGTCGGGGAGGGGGTCGCCGTACCGCTCCTTCGCTCCCTCGAGGGTGAGGTGCTCGAGGTAGTCGTTCTCGTCGGCGTGCCCTTCGGGGAGGGGGAAGGCAGGAAGGTGGTACTGGCGATCGAAGGTGACGTCGACGGCGTCGGCGATGGCCAGGGTGTTTTCGAGGACGTCGGGGCGGTCGGGGAAGCGCTCGGCCATCTCGGGGCCGCTCTTGAAGTAGAGTCCCCGGTCGTAGCGCATCCGGTCGACGTCGTTGCGGTCCTTCGCGAGTCCGATGCAGAGCAGGACGTCGTGCGCCTCGTGGTCGTTCTCGGTGAGGAAGTGCGCATCGTTGGTGGCGATGACCGGGAGCCCCATCTCGTCGGAGAGGCGGAAGATCTTCCGGTTGAGTTCGTGCTGCCCCTCGGAGTCGTGCCCCTGCACCTA
>CAYORZ010000388.1:0-265 GCA_964406485.1 uncultured Gemmatimonadaceae bacterium
GCGCTGGCCGGGAGGGCAGGCGGGGCCGGATCGTCGGACTCGACCACGGTCTCGTCCTCCGCTTCGTACCCCGGCAGGTAGTAGGCGGAGTGGTAGCCGTAGCTCCTGATCGCCCGGGCGCTGAGGTCGTTGAGGATCCCCCCCAGGATCCGGAGCGGGATGTCACCGAGGCTGTCGAGCTTCGCCTCGACCAGGGCCTTGTCGGAGGTTCCCGCCCGGAAGACGATGGCCATCGCGCCGGTGAGGAGCCCGAGGTGGAAGGCGT
>CAYORZ010000388.1:275-2119 GCA_964406485.1 uncultured Gemmatimonadaceae bacterium
AGTGCGCGCGCAGCCGGGCGAGGAGCCGCTGTGCTTGCGGACTCGTGAGCAGTTCCGGAGCGCGGGCGAGGCGGGTACCCGAACTGATCACGTGCAGATTCGGGTATTCGCTCTTCTGGATGAGCCCGTCGGCGCGACCGCCGGCGAGGTAGTCCACCAGTCCCGGCTTCCGCTCCACCCCGAGAATGTGGTGGAGGTCACCCCGTCGGGTGTCGGCATCGATGAGGAGCGTGCGCCGCCCCGTCTCGGCAAACGAGAGGGCGAGGTTGGACGAGATGAAGGTCTTCCCCTCCTCTGCCCCGGGGCTCGAGATTGCCACCATGAGTGGCCCGGCCGAGCCGTGGGCGTACATCAGACGGAGCCGCAACTCGCGGAAGGCCTCCTGCACCTCGAAGTTCGCCCCCGCCTTCGTCGTGACCCGGGGGATCGTGCCGAGAATCTCGAGCCCGAGGCCCCGCGACACGTCTTCCGGGTAGCGGAAGCGGTCATCGGTGCGGTCGAGGAGGATCGCGACCAGCACCCCCACCCCCAGGCAGCCCGCGAGGACGGCGAGGGCGAGAAAGGCGCGCGGATCCTCGGAGGGATATTGCGGGACCTCGGCGTAATCCAGGATCCGCACGTCCGACACGCTGCTCAGCGACGAGAGGCGGGCCAGTTCGTGCCGCTGATAGATCATGAGGTACTGGTCGCGCGCCGTGGCGAAGGTGCGCTCCAGACTCGCCTCGCGGATCGCCCGCGCCGGGATCGCGCGCAACTCCTCCGAAGCCCCCTCGATCCGGTTCCGCAATTCGGTCGCGCGGGTGTCGAGGGCGGCGGCGAGGTCGGTCAGGAGGCGGGGAATCGTCTCGCGCTCGAGGGTGGCGATCGCCTGGGCCTCGGCCTGCACGAGGGTGTGCTCGGGGGTGTAGCGCTCCCGCAGTGCACGGTAGAGTGCCTGCCGCTCGTTGTACTCCTGGAAGACCTGGCGGAGTTCGGACGAATTCTGGACGGAGGGGATGATCTCGAGCTGGCTGATCGGGACGTCGGACGCCCCCTCCCGCCCCTCCAGCACCTCGAGGATCCGTTCGCGGTCCCGCTCGATGTCGGCCGCCTGGATCTGCATCCCGAAGAAGTTCGTGAATACGGGATCGCGCGTCTCGGTCACCCCCGGATTGATGGGCGCGGCCCGGTCGGGCTCGCTCGGGAGGGTGACCGTGTAGACCTTGTAGTTCTGCAGCGCGAGCTCGGCCGCCATCATGTCCTGCTCGGCCCGCATCAGCTGCTCCTCGAGCGCCGCGGTCCGCTCATCCAGGGCAATGCGCTTGAGGTCGGCCGCGACCTGCTCGAAGCGGGCGAGGACGGCGTTGACGGTGGCGGTGACCTCCCGGGGATCGGGGCCCTGGAGCGCCATGAAGAGGACGTTGCCCTCCTGGTCCATCCGCGAATGGATCCGGTCGCGGAGGACGTTCGTGACGGTCCGCGGGCTGAGGAGGGCGAAGCGTATCACCCGCCCCGGCCTCAGCACCTCGGGCCCGGGCGTCCAGCGGATCCCGAGTTCGACGCCCACCGGGCTTCCGACCGCCCCCCGGTCCACCTCCTCCCCGTCCTGGGTGGCGAGGACATAGCTCTCGCCCCGCGGATCGACCGTGAGGACGTAGTCGCCGAAGCGCGCCTCCTCACCGACGGTGAGGTCGGCCATGTCGCGTCGGTCCGCCGTGCGCGCCTGGAGGTAGAGCCGCTGGTCGATCACGACCGAGTCGAGGACGAGTCCCGTCCGCAGCAGCTCCTGCCAGGCATACCCCTGGAAGAGCTCCGCCGAACGGATCGGCCCCTGGGCCTGCTCCGCCTGCGACGTCTGCTCGAGC
>CAYORZ010000389.1:0-2106 GCA_964406485.1 uncultured Gemmatimonadaceae bacterium
TTCCTCTTTCCCGGCAATGACCTGTGCGCTCCGATCCCCCCCCCGTGGCCCTCACCATCGCCGGCTCCGATTCCGGCGGCGGCGCGGGGATCCAGGCCGACCTCAAGACCTTTCACCGCTGCGGGGTCTTCGGTACATCGGCGATCACCGCGGTGACGGTCCAGGACACCCTCGGCGTGCGCGGCGTCCACCCGATTCCCCTCGACGTGGTGATCGGTCAGATCGACGTGGTGGTCGATGACCTCGCTCCGCGGGCCGCGAAGAGTGGGATGCTGGCCACCCGCGCGCTCGTCGAGGGCGTGGCCGATGCCCTGCGGCGCCACCGCCTTCCCGCCTACGTGCTCGATCCGGTGATGGTGGCGACGTCGGGTGACAAGCTGCTCGACGACGACGCCGTGAACGCGGTGCGCGCCCTCCTCGTGCCCCTCGCGACCGTCGTCACCCCGAACACCGACGAGGCCGAGATCCTGACCGGAATCCCCGTGCGCGACGAAGGGGGACTCCGCGAAGCGGCTCGGCTCCTGGTCGAGGCCGGGGCCGGGGCAGCGCTGGTGAAGGGTGGACACCTCGACGGTCCCGAAGCCGTGGATGTGCTCTACGACGGTGTCCGCGAGCGGGTGTGGCGACACCCCCGCCTCGACACCGATGACACCCACGGCACGGGGTGCACCCTCTCGGCGGCGATCACCGCGGGGCTCGCTCGCGGCCTCCCTGTCGAGGCGGCGGTCGACTGCGCGATCGGCTTCGTGGCCAGTGCGCTCCGCCGGGCCCCGGGCCTGGGCCGGGGGCATGGGCCGCTGGACCACTTCGCCGCCGTCCCGCGCGGAATCTGGGAAGGCGTCGAGCAGCCGACCGGGTGACCGTCCGGGGAGACAGCCGGGCGACCTCGCCGGCGCGCGCAGGAGCGGGACGGACCGCTTCATCGGCGCGGGAGGTCCCGGACGATGCCGCGCAGGAGCGTGCCGAAGGTCGCGGCGGCCTGTCGTCCCGTCTCCACCACCTCGGCGTGGTCGAGGGGGTGGGGTGAGCGGCCGGCAGCCAGGTTGGTGACGAGCGAGATCCCGAGACAGCGCATCGCCGCGGCCCGGGCGGCGATCACTTCGGGCACCGTCGACATGCCCACCAGGTCGCCCCCCAGCCGCCGCACCATCTCGATCTCGGCCGGGGTCTCGTACGAGGGACCCCGTACCGCCGCGTAGACACCGTGCCCGAGCGGAATGCCCAGCCGATCCGCGACCTCATCGGCAAGGGCGCGCAGCCCCGGGTCCCACGCCGCCGTCATGTCGGGAAAGCGGTCCTCCCCCGCTCCGACCGGCCCCTCCAGCGGGTTCGCGCCCTGCAGGTTGAGGTGGTCGTCCAGGACCACGAGGCTTCCCGGGACGAGGTCGGACCGGATCCCTCCCGCCGCATTCGTCACGATCAGGGTGTCGACGCCCAGGGCGCGCGCCGTCCGCACCGGGAGGACGACCGTCGGTGGAGCGTGCCCCTCGTAGAGGTGGTAGCGACCCTGCTGCACCAGGACGCGGCGTCCCTCGAGCGTCCCGGCCACCCACTGCCCCGCATGCCCCGCCACCCCGGCCCGCGGGAAGCCGGGGAGGTCGGCGAAGGGAACGACCACGGGGTCGCTCACCGCCGCGGCGATCCCGCCCAGGCCTGAACCCAGCACGAGGACGACCTCGGGAAGCGCGCCGCCGATCCGTTCGGCCAGGACCCGCGCCGCCCGCACGGGCAGCCCGGAGTCGGTCCGTGAGGGATCGTCGAAGAGTGGCACTGCGTCCTGCATCGGGAATCCTCCGCGCGAGATGGGGGCGCCCCAATATGCGGTGGCCTCGTTGGCAGGGCACCCCCCGCTGCCGCGGCGTCCCTCCGGCCTGCCGTTCCGGCGCGTCCCGCGGTGGGCAGACCGGAATTCCGCCACTTTGGCGCACCGATCCGGCCCATTCCTCGGCACGGTCGTTGCACTCCGTCGCGGGCTGGCGGGCCCCGCGGGGGCCGGGCCACCCGGAACTTGAAACACGATGAGGAGACGACATGGGTAAGGTCATCGGGATCGACTTGGGAACCACCAACTCGGTCGTGGCGGTCATGGAGGGCGGCGAGCCCGTC
>CAYORZ010000390.1:0-891 GCA_964406485.1 uncultured Gemmatimonadaceae bacterium
CGAGGATGCGTACGGCCCCCTCATGGAGGACCGCACCCACCCCGACAGCGTGGGCCGGATCCTCCTCGACGAGACCAATGCGGGGAGCCAGAATGTGGCTCCCGCCCTCAGTCCGGACGGCACCCGCCTGGCCTTCCTCTCCGAGAAGGACCTCTTCTCGGTCGACCTCTACCTCGCCGACGCGCAGACGGGGAGGGTGATTCGCAAGTTGGTGAGCGCGAACTCCGATCCGCACGCCGACGCCCTCCGCTACATCGACTCGTCGGGAACCTGGTCGCCCGACGGCACCCGCTTCGCCTACGTGGTCTTCGCCGGCGGCGACAACGAGATCCACATCGTCGACGCCACCAACGGGGATCTGCGCGAGAAGATCCGGCCGGACGACATCGGCGCGATCACCAACCCGGCGTGGTCACCCGACGGGAACCGGATCCTCTTCACCGGGATGCGCGAGGGAGTCTCCGACCTCTACCTCTGGGACCTCGAGTCGGGCGACCTCGAGCAGCTCACCTCGGATCGGCACGCCGATTTCCAGGGCACCTGGTCACCCGACGGTCGAACGATCGCCTTCGCTTCGGACCGCGGCCCGTCGACCGACTTCGAGAACTTCACCTACTCGCGCTACCGGATCACCCTCCTCGACGTCGAGAGCCGCACCGTCCGGGTGCTTCCCCTCTTCGGCGACGTGCGCCACTCCAACCCGCAATTCGGGCCGGACGGCTCGCTCTACTTCCTGAGCGACGCCGACGGCTTCGCCGACATCTACCGGGCCGACCCGGCGACCGGCGGGGTCGAGCGCATCACCCGGGCGGCCACGGCGGTTTCGGGGATCACCGCGATGTCGCCGGCCCTGACCGTGGCGGCCGGGACGGGAGACCTCGCCTTCTCGGT
>CAYORZ010000390.1:901-2094 GCA_964406485.1 uncultured Gemmatimonadaceae bacterium
TCTTCACGAAGTTCGGCTTCCGGATCCACCATCTGGCGGCCGACCCGCCCGGAGTCGCCCTCGACCTGGTGGCCGAGGCGGACCCGCTGGTGGACCTCATGGGGCGCAATCTCCCGCCGGTCGACCCGGGCCGCTTCAGCCGGGTCACGGCCTACCTCGACGATCCGTACCTGGGGCTGCGGCCCGAGGGGTACTTCACCCACGCCGACGCCGACCCGTACTCCGCGTCGCTCTCGCTCGACTTCATCGGGCAGCCCAGCCTCGGGGTCGGCGCCGACCAGTTCGGCACCTACCTCGGAGGGGCCGCGTCGGCCTTCTTCAGCGACATGCTCGGCAACCGGCTCCTGGGCGTCGCGCTCCAGGCGCAGGGAACGGTGAAAGACATCGGGGCGCAGGTGCAGTACGCCGACCTCGGGAGCCGGTGGAACTGGGGGGTGCAGGCGGGGCGGATCCCCTATCAGATGCTCTACCAGTCGTTCGATCCGGGGGACGCCAACAACTTTCCGACGGTCTCGCAGATCCGGCAGCGCATCTTCGACACGTCCGTCTCGGGGTCGATCGCCTACCCCTTCTCGACGACCCGACGGATCGAGGGGAGCCTGGGGCTTCGACGCTACTCGTACGACTTCGAGGAAGACATCTTCTTTCTCGACGGCTTCGGGCGGGTGATCGGACAGGACCGCTTCGACCGGCCCGACCTCGAGGACGAGTTCCAGGCCCTCAACCTCGCGGCGGCAGGGATCGCCTGGGTGGGTGACAACTCGTTCTTCGGCTTCACCTCGCCGATCCGGGGGGGACGCTTCCGCTTCGGCATCGAGGCGACGATGGGCACCGAGACGTACCTCACCGCGATCGCCGACTGGCGGCGCTACTACGCCCCCCACCGCAACCTCACCGTGGCGGTTCGCGGCCAGCACATCGGTCGTTACGGAGGGATCGAGGCCGGAAACGTGATCCAGCCCTTCTTCCTGGGGTGGGCCACCAACATCCGGGGGTACGCCTACGAGAGCTTCACGCTGCGGGAGTGCCGGGTGCTTCCCGGCTCCGAAGACGCCAGCTGCCCGGTCTTCGACCGCCTCTTCGGCAACCAGCTCGCGATCGTCAATCTCGAGGCCCGGATCCCGCTCCTCGGGGTGGAGCAGTACGGACTCCTCAACTTCCCGTACCTCCCGACCGAGCTGACCGCCTTCGTC
>CAYORZ010000391.1:0-1576 GCA_964406485.1 uncultured Gemmatimonadaceae bacterium
TAAGGCATCACTTCACTTCTCACCTTTACCTCTGAACCCGGAAGCACGAAACACCCACCACGACAACCCCCCGGTCACATCCGGAAAGATCGCCCGATGCCTCGCGCCGCTTGTCAAACATCGTCCCGACACCTCTGATGTGTGGCGGAGCTTACCAAGCTAGTCACACGACCCGGATCCGTCAACGCCCACCGGCTCAGCGCTCGATGCCCATCAGGGAGAGGAAGTCGTGCAGCTGCGATCCCGCCACCCAGAAGGCGCCCAGGGCGCGGTTTCGGCGGAGGTTGTGCCAGTCGGATCCGCCCGTGGCCACCAGCCCTCGGCTGCGGGCCGCGTCGGAGAGGGTCCGGATCTGGGCGGGCCGGAGTTCGGGGCGGTAGACCTCGAGGCCCCGAAGACCCGCCTCGACCAGGGAGGGCATCAGGTCGTGCAGGAGGTAGAAGGGGGGATGGGCCCAGACGGCCGCCCCGCCCGCCTGATCGATGAGGTCGATGGCCCCGGCAGGGGTGAGGAGGTCGGTCGGGACGTAGGCGGGCCGCTCGTCGGCGATATACCGGTCGAAAGCGTCGGGGAGGTCACGGGCGTGCCCCTCCTGGACCAGGACGCGGGCCAGGTGCGGACGCCCGAGCATCTCGCGGTCGGGACCAGCAGCCTCGAGAACCGCTTCCATCGTGACCTCGATCCCCTCGATCGCGCGCAGGCGATCGAGCATGGTTCCCATCCGTTCGAAGCGGGCACGCTGCGCCCGCTCCTGGTGCTCGATCATGGCGGGCGACTCCGGATCCACCCCGTACCCGAGCACGTGGATCGAGTGGCCGTTCCAGACCGACGAGATCTCGGCCCCCGCCAGGACCCGGAGGGTGCTCCCTTCTGCCGCACGTCGAGCCGCGTCGACGCTGGCCGTGGTGTCGTGGTCGGTGATGGCGATGATGTCGAGTCCCCCCTGAAGGGCGCCCTCCACGATCGCCTCCGGAGGGAGGCTTCCGTCGGAAGCGGTGGTGTGGATGTGGAGGTCGAGGCGCATCAGGGCTCCTGGACGGGGTGGGAATTCTTCGACATGCAAAAGACGACGAGGCGGGAAGGACCATGCCTCCCCGCCTCGTGCAGCGAACTTCGGGCCCGGCAGTCGCCGTCAGGCGAACGGGTTCCCGGCCGAGGTGCCTGCGAGAAGGTCCTCGGGGTCGGGGACAACTCCCGGCGGAACCTCGCGCAGCTCTTCGCGCGACGCCATCTCGGTGAGGACCGTCACCCGGTCGTTCTCGACCTTGAGAACACCCCCGGCCACATGAAAGCGCTCGCTCCCCCCGCCCGGCACGTCGAGGTCGAGCGTCCCTGCACCGAGCAGCACGACCATCGGGGCGTGCCCCGGAAGGATCCCCACCTGGCCGTCCCACGCCGGCGCGACCAGACTTGCGGCCTCCCCTTCGAAGACGATCTGTTCGGGTGATACCACCCGCACGGAGAGGGTCGCCATCGTCAACCCGCCTTCTCGAGCTTCTCGGCCTCGGCGATCACCTCTTCGATCGAGCCCTTCATGTAGAAGGCCTGCTCGGGGAGGTGGTCGAATTCTCCCTTC
>CAYORZ010000391.1:1586-2073 GCA_964406485.1 uncultured Gemmatimonadaceae bacterium
GGTGTCGTCGAGACGGACGTACTTCCCGGGAATCCCGGTGAAGACCTCGGCGACATGGAAGGGCTGCGAGAGGAAGCGCTCGAGCCGGCGGGCCCGGCCGACGATCACCTTGTCTTCTTCGGTGAGTTCGTCCATCCCGAGAATCGCGATGATGTCCTGGAGGTCCTTGTAGCGCTGCAGGATCCGCTGCACCTCGACGGCCACGGCGTAGTGACGCTCCCCGATGAACTGCGGGTCGGAGATCGCCCGCGACAGCACCGTGGTCGCGTCGAGGTGGGTGAAGGCGGTGGCCGGGGCCGGGTCGGTCAGGTCGTCGGCGGGGACGTAGATCGCCTGCACCGAAGTGATCGACCCTTCGCGCGTGGAGGTGATTCGCTCCTGCAGTTCACCCATCTCGGTGCCGAGGGTGGGCTGGTATCCGACTGCCGACGGCATCCGCCCGAGCAGCGCCGATACCTCCGACCCGGCCTGGGTGAACCGGAAGATG
>CAYORZ010000392.1:0-2067 GCA_964406485.1 uncultured Gemmatimonadaceae bacterium
GCCCGCACCCGGTCGGGGGAGCCCAGTACCGGGGCGTACGAGAAGGGGACCCGGACGTGCGCGGCCCACCCCACTGCCGTCGCGGCTCCGAGGGGGGTGGCGCCCGCGATCCCGACACCGATGCTTCCGCCACTCCCTACCGTCGGGGTCGAGAAGCCGAGCAGGTCGTGCGCGAGGGGGCCGACCACGGCGAACTCCCCCTGGCCCAACGCCCCGATCCCGGTCGGGACCGCCGCCGTGGCGAAGAGGCGGACACGGTCGGCCCGGAGGGGGAGCGTGACCCGCGCCTCGGTGTCGACCACCCCGGTGAGGGTCGCGGCCTCGCCCGTGGACCGCTCCATCTCGACCCGGGTCCACCCGGTCGCGACGGTGACGAGGGCCCCGCGCACGGGCGCCTCCACGACCACCGGCACCGAGAGCTGGTGGAGCGCACGGACCGCGACCCCCGCCCCGAAGGTGTAGCGCTCGAAGAGGACGCCCGATTCGGCCGACACGTCCTGGGCGTGGGTCGGGGCCACGACGAAGCCGAGGAGTCCCACGGCTGCGACGAGCCTCCGGGCGAGAGGGGCCGCGGACCTCATCGCGGAATCCGCACCAGGATCCGGAGGAGGAGGGCGGCAGGAAGCGCCGGGGTGGGCTGGTTGGCCCCCGGCGTCCAGAGGAGTTCGGTGTCGCCGGGGAGCGTCCCCAGCGCCACCTCCGGGCCGAGCGAAGCAACGTCATGGAGCGCCCCGGCGATCACGCCCTCGAGTCGGCGCGGGGGGGTCCGACCTGCCGCCGCCGCAGCCCGCTGCCCCGCCCCCGGGATCTCGGTCGGCGAACGGCCGATCACGGTGGTGGCGGCCGCATTCGCCCGTGCGCGCCGCACCGCGTCGGGGAATCCCGGGTCGAGGACGGCGGCCCGGCGGTGCGCCGCGGCGGCCTCGCGGTACGCCCCCTCGTCTTCGTGGGCGAGGCCCTCGGCCCAGGCGAGGAAGGCGTTCACGCTGCGCGGACCGTTGTCCAGGATCCGCTGCTGCCGAGCGCCCGTGAGCGGCCCCGCGAAGTGGGCCGCGAGCGCCAGGGCCAGCTGCTTCTCGAGGTCGAGGATCCCCTGCAGATCGCCCGACGCCCCGGGGTCGACCACCACGGTCTCGGCCGGGCCCGCGATCGTCGCTTCGAGCCGCACGTTGCGCTCCTCGAGCGTGAGCACACCCTGCACGAGGGCATCGACCCCGAGCAGGGTGTGGAGGCGGGCAGCGGACGGCCCGGCAGACTCCCCCGTGCGGGCGTTGGCGAGCTCGTCGAGCAGAAACGCGACCCGGGCCCGCTCGGCGGCGCGCACGCCCGCGACGCCGAGGTCGGAGATCAGCAGCTGCGTCAGCGCGGGGGAGAGGTCGCCCAGGCGCCCGTCGCCGTCGCCCCGGATCACCACCGGCAGCACCGCCACCGTGCCCCGGGACCACGCCTCCCGAGCGACCACCTCCGCCCCGCCGTCTTCCCCGCCCTCCACCACCGCCCGCGCCACGCGGAGGGCAAGGGCGCGTTCAGCCAGGAGAAGACGGCCCCGGACGGCGTCGGCGGCGTCGCCTTCGGGGAAGCGTCGGAGGTACGCCTCGTAGACGTCGACCGCCTCCGCGATCTGCCCCTCCGCCTCGAGACACTGACCGGTGATCAGCGCGGCGAGTCCGAGATCAGGACGGGCTGCGGCCGCCGTCTCGGCCTCGCGCCGGGCGGCGGCACACTCCCCCCCGGCGAAGAGAGCCGCAGCGTGACGCAGCCGGACCTCGGGGTCGTCGGGCCTCTCCGCGAGGCGGGCGCGAAGTTCCGGCGCCTCGTCTGGCGACACCCGCAACGGAGCGCTGGCGCACCCCCCCGCCCCGAGCACGAGGGCGCAGAGCGCCGGCCCGAGGAGGCGCCCCCCGGGCCATCGGGCCTGCCGGGGGGAATGGGGGTGGGGGCGGGAGACGGGCATGGATCGTCGAAAGTGCCGCGCTCGCCCGGGGGCGGCAAGGAAGGGAACCCGTTCGCGGGGGCCCGGGTCAGCGACCGAAGGGGAGTCCGGGGAGCCCGCCTCCCTTCCCCATC
>CAYORZ010000393.1:0-2065 GCA_964406485.1 uncultured Gemmatimonadaceae bacterium
CGAACTGTGGGCGGAGCTGGGACGTCTGCAGGAGGCCGAACCCCTGGCGGTCATCGGCCTCGGCTGCCGGGTGCCCGGTGCCGACGACCCGGACGCCTTCTGGGAACTGCTCCTCGAGGGGCGTGACGAGGTGCGCGAAGTCCCCCCCGACCGGTGGGAAGCCGAGCAGGGGTACGATCCCGACCCCGCCACCCCCGGGCGGGCGTCGACCCGGTGGGGGGGCTTCCTCGGCGAGGTCCGTGGCTTCGACGCCGCCTTTTTCGGAATCTCGCCGTCGGAAGCCGAGCGGATGGATCCCCAGCAGCGCCTTGCCCTGGAGGTGACGTGGGAGGCGCTGGAACGGGCGGGAATCCCCACCGGACGACTGGAGGGGACCCCTACCGGCGTCTTCTTCGCGGCGTACCACCACGACTACGCGCAGATGCAGTACGCCGACCCGGCGTCCATCACCGCGCGGACGCTCACGGGGACGCTGCACAGCGTGCTCGCCAACCGGATCTCGTTCCTTCTCGGTCTTCACGGCCCGAGCCTCGCGGTCGACACCGCCTGCTCGTCGTCGCTGGTGGCGGTCCACCTCGCCCGCCGCTCCCTCCTCTCGCGCGACTGCGACCTCGCGATCGCCGGAGGGGTGAGCCTCATGCTGCATCCGCCGATGATGGTGGCGCTTTCCAAGGGCGGGTTCATGTCGCCCACGGGGCGGTGCCACACCTTCGACGCGGCGGCCGACGGCTTCGTGCGCGGGGAAGGGTGCGGTGTCGTCGTGCTTCGTCGCCTCTCCGACGCGATCGAGCGGGGAGAGCCCGTGCTCGCGGTGCTCCGGGGATCCGCGGTAAACCAGGACGGCGTCTCGAGCACCCTCTCGGCCCCCAACGGCGCGGCGCACGCGGCCCTCATCCGGCGCGCCCTCGCCGGGGCGGGGATCGACCCTGCCGCGGTCTCGATGATCGAGGCGCACGGGACGGGCACCCGCCTCGGTGACCCCATCGAGACCGACGCTCTGGCCGAGGTCTTCGCGGACGCCGACCGCGCCGACCCCCTCTGGCTCGGGTCGGTGAAGGCGAACCTCGGCCACCTCGAGGCCGCGGCAGGGGTGACGGGGATGATCAAGGCCGTCCTTGCCCTCCGGCACCGGACGATCCCGCCGCAACCCCTCTACCGCACCCGCAATCCCCTCATCGATCTCGAGGGGACGCCGCTGCGGATCCCCGAGACGAGCCACCCCTGGAGTCCTCCGGGCCCCCGCATCGTGGGCGTGAGTTCCTTCGGAGTGGGGGGGACCAACGGCCACGTGGTGCTGGAGGAGGCCCCGGACGCCTTGCGTCCCGCCGAGGACGAGACGGCCGCTGCCGGACCGTGGGTGCTCCCGCTTTCGGCGCGCTCGGCCGAGGCGCTCGACGCCCTCACCGACGCGGTGAGCGAGCAGCTGGAGCGCGGGGTGCCGCCGGGGCGCCTCGCGCGGGCCGCCGCTCGCGCCCGCACGCACCACCGGCCGTACCGCCGCGCCGTCGTCGGCTTCGACGCCCAGGAGTTGCGCGATGCGCTCCACGCGATGCGCGCCGAGACCCCCGCTGCCGGCGACGAGAGGCCGCGGCTCGCCTTCGCGTACGCGGGGCAGGGGACCCAGTGGGCGGGTATGGGACTCGGCCTCGCCGAGGCGGAGCCGGTCTTCGCCGCGATGCTCGAGCGCGTCGACGCGGCGGTGCGTGTGCGTGGCGGACCCCCGCTCCTCGACGAGCTCGCCCGCCCCCGGGGCGCGAGCCGGCTGCAACGCACCGACCTCGCGCAGCTCGGCGTCTTCGCGGTACAGCTCGCCCTCACCGAACTGTTGCGCTCCTGGGGGATCCGTCCGGACGCGGTGGTGGGGCACTCGATCGGCGAGGTGGCCGCGGCGTGGTCGAGCGGGTTTCTGGACTTCGAGGCGGCGGTCGACGCGGTGTGGGCCCGGGCGTAGACGATGCAGGAGCATTCGGGTCCGGGCGCCATGCTCTGGCTGCCCACCGACGTCGCGCGGGCTGCGGCGCTGATCGATCGCCACCCGGCGGTGGCCATCGCGGCGATGAACGGC
>CAYORZ010000394.1:0-2053 GCA_964406485.1 uncultured Gemmatimonadaceae bacterium
GATCGGCGGGGACTCGGGGCCTGGAGACGGGGGGCGTGGGCCGCGCACATGCGAAGCCCGGCGCGTCGTCGGGCGAGCGGTCATCGGGCGGGCTCCGGTCGGAAGGAAAGGGGTAGGGAGAGTATGCGCTCCTCTGGATGCGCGCGCACGCTTTGGTACCTTGTTCGGGTCCGAGGCGATCGGGATGCGGCCCGCTCGCTCCCCTCGCCGTTCCTCGCTTCGAGTCGTCGATGATCCGAGTCACCTTCCTGGGAACCGCCGCCGCCCGCCCCACGGTGGGGCGCAATGTGAGTGCGCTTTCGGTCCAGCGGGAGGGCGAGATCGTCCTCTTCGACTGCGGGGAAGGGACGCAGCGACAGATGATGCGCTTCGGGACGGGCTTTGCCCTCTCGGGGATCTTCATCACCCACCTGCACGCCGACCACTTTCTCGGCCTCCCCGGATTGCTGCGTACCATGGGACTCCAGGGCCGAACCGACCCCCTCCCGCTCCACGGTCCCCGCGGATCGGCGCGCACCCTCGAACAGGCGGTCCATCTGGGGGTGGAGCGGGTGCCGTTTCCGGTGGTGATCAGGGAACTCGACCCGGGTGAGCGGGTGGAGCGGGGAGAGTGGGCGATCGAGGCCATCGAGGTACGGCACGGGGTCCGCTCCGTCGGCTACGCCCTGCGGGAAGAGGAGCGGCTGGGGCGCTTCGATGTCGCCAGGGCGCGTGCACTCGGGGTGCCGGAGGGCCCCGCCTTCGGACGGCTGCACCGGGGGGAGTCGGTCGAGGCCGCCGATGGCCGGGTGGTGCATCCGCACGAGGTGGTCGGACCCTCGCGGCCGGGCCGGCACGTCGTGTACACGGGCGACACGCGCCCGACGGCCTCGGTGATCGAGGCGGCCCGCGGGGCCGATCTCCTGATCCACGACGCCACGTTTCTCGAGGAAGACGCCGCCCGGGCGCGCGAGACCCACCACTCCACCGCCGGCGACGCCGCGCGAGTGGCGAAGGAGGCGGGTGTCCGCCAGCTCGCCCTCACCCATCTCTCTGCGCGCTACGCCGAGCTCCCGCATCTGGCCGAGTCCGAGGCACGGCGGATCTTTCGCTCGACCGTGGTGGCGCGCGACGGTCTCACTCTCGAAGTCGCCTTTCCCGACGGGGTCGACGCATGAGTGGCCTCTTTCCCGTAACACCCCCGACCCGCGGGGAGGGCGACGAGACGACGTTCGTCGAGCCCGAGCAGCGACGCGACGTCGCGCGGCGGTGGGCGTTGCGGGCAGCGCAGTGGCGAGCCACCGCCCTGGCCGAGTGGGCCTTCGAGGGACGGGTGCGGCCGCAGCTCATCGGGCGGGGGGAGGCAGCGGGATTTCGGGGCCTGCTCGAACTCGAGGTGCCGTTCCGGGATCTGGCCCGCCACCGGGAGGCGGAAGCCCGCTTTCTGGCGGCCGCCGGTCATGACGAACACCTCGCTCGCACCCCCCTCGTGATCGTCTTCACCCCGCGGCAGGTCGAGCGCGGAGGGGCGGGGCGGTGAGCGACGGACTCGCGGGCCGGTACCGGCCGCCCCCCGCGTCGCCGCACCCCTCGATCCGGGGGCCGGTGGGGGTCGTGGGGCTCGGCGTGATGGGGGGATCGCTCGCGCGGGCCCTGTCGGCGCGGGGGGTGATCGTGCGCGGTTACTCCCCCGATCGGGCCGAGGCGGAGGCGGCCCGCGAAGCGGGGGCGGTGGCGACGATCGCCTCTTCGGTCGAGGAGTCGGCGCGGGGGGTGGCGTGGTGGATCGTGGCGGTGCCCCTCTCCGCCCTCGCCGAGGTCGTGGCGGAGGGGGCGCGGGCCGCCCCTCCCCGGGTAATGGACCTGGTCTCGCTCCAGCGCCCCCCCCTCGAGGTGGCGGAAGCGGCCGGCCTGGCCCTCTGCTACCGCTCCGCCCACCCCATGGTGGGGAGCGAGCGCTCGGGGTTCGCGGCGTCCCGTCCGGACCTCTTCGACGGCGCGACGGTCTGGCTCTCCGCCCCGCGGGGCCGGGCGGACGACGATATTTTGTCGACTTCGCGCTGGATGACGTGAA
>CAYORZ010000395.1:0-2052 GCA_964406485.1 uncultured Gemmatimonadaceae bacterium
TCGTCGGCGGGGTCGGCAGCGAGAAGGAAGAGGAGCTCGGCCTGGAGGGGGTCGGTGTCCTGGAACTCGTCGACGAGGATCCGCCGCCATCGCAGCCCGAGCCCCCGGCGCGCGTCGGGGGAGTGGCGAAGGAGTTCCGTCGCTCGCTGCAGGAGGTCGTGGAAGGTGAGCTGCCCCGTGCTGCGGCGGTGCTCCGCGAAGCCGGCGACCGCGTCGTCCAGGAGGGCCATGACGGGCCGGTGGCAGTGCGCCTGCCACCGTGCGAGCAAGGCCCGCGCCGGGGGGGAGGGGCGCTCGTCGGTGACTTCGATCAGCTCGTTGAAGCGCTCCTCCAGGGCGCGGACCTCCGACGTCCCCAGGGGCCAGCGCTTGAGGGTCGCCGAAAGCCGCTTCGAGGAGCAGAGCGCGTGCACCGCCTCCATGAATTCGGGCAACCGGTCCCAGTCGTGCACGGCCCGCAGGTAGAGGAGTTGGGCGACCCGCTTCTGGAGCGCGCACTTCTTGTCCGGAGGATCGGGAAGATGCGCGCGCGCGGCGTCGAGTGCCTCGTCGAGGGCGTCCCGCACGCGCCGGACCGCCTCGGCCGGGGGGGGAGAGGCATCCCCCGGCGGGAAGGTCACGTCGGACGCCTCGCTGAGCTCCGTGAACGACCTGAAGAGCTGACTCGGGCGAAGTCCCACTGCGGCGAGGTCGGCGAGTCGGGGGTCGTCTTCGGCCGTCAGCCGTTCCAGGAACACCTCCCAGTAGCGCCGCGCCAGCTGCTCCTGCTCGGGGGCGGTCAGTTCCCGGAACCCGGGGTCGAGACGGGCCGCGAGCGGACGCTCCCGGAGGAGCCGGGCGCAGAAGGCGTGGATCGTCCCCATGAACGCGCGATCGATCGTCCGGAGGGCGGCGTGGAGACGCGCCGCGGTGGTGTCGTCGAAGGTCTCTTCGTCGGGCGCGAGGCGGTGGTCGGCCACCGCCTCCTCCAGCCGCTCCTGGAAGCGCTGACGCAATTCCCCGGCGGCCTTGCGGGTGAAGGTCACGGCGGCAATCTCGGCCGTGGTCGCCGTCCCGCCCGCGATCAGACGCAGCATGCGGTCGACGAGGGCCGTGGTCTTGCCGGAGCCGGCACCCGCCTCCACCAGAAGGTTCTCGTCCAGGGCGGTCCGGATCAGGTGCCGCCGGGCGTGGTCCGGAGGAAGAAGCCGGGTCACGAACCGCTCTCCCGCACGTCGCGGAGTTCGGCGACGAGGGGATCGTTGGCCTCGATCCTCGCTCGCGTCCATTCGACCCGCGGGGTGGTCGCCTCACTCCTGCTCTCACCCGGTGCGTGGCGGCAGACCACCCGGTAGTCGCAGAACGTGCAATCGTCGGGACTATCGGTGGCCGGGAAGCGACCCGACGCCGGGAGGCGGAGGAGTTTCTCGACCAGCTCCATCCCCCCCTCGAGGTGGGCCGCGGGGTAGTCGAACGTCTGGTTCTCGCCCCGTACCGTCGGATAGTGGTATTCGACGGTGCGTACCCGCGGGCGACCGTCCCCCCCGGGAGCCGACCCGCGTTCCTGCACGCCGTCAGGCGGCGCCGACTCCAGGGCGCGGGCGTAGAGCACGTGCTGGAGCCGGCGGCCCCCGCGGTAGACGCCGTCCGCCGGGTCGTGACCCCACGCCGACCCCGTCTTGTAGTCGACCACCCGCAGCCCGTCGGGGAGCCGGTCGATGCGGTCGATCCGGCCGCGCAGCCGCACGTTCCCCCCACCGGGGAGGGAAAGGTGCACCGGCTCCTCGTCGCCGAGCCCGTATTCGGTTGCGACCACGTCGGACGGGGTGAGCCCCGACGCGGCGAGGTAGGCACAGAACGAGCGCACATCGGATCGCAACTGCTGCACCTCCCCCACGAAGACCGCCTCTCCGGGGGGCGGCAGCTCGACGCGCATCTGCTCGACGCGCCGGTCCAGCGCCGCGAAGGTCTGCTCACGGAAGGCGGACGAGGAAAAGGAGAGTGCGTCGGTACGGGCGAGATCGACCGCCGCCTGGAAGACGTCGTGGAGCAGGACCCCGCGCTCGGCGGGTC
>CAYORZ010000396.1:0-1145 GCA_964406485.1 uncultured Gemmatimonadaceae bacterium
GAAGACCTCCTCGTCGCGCTTGGCGAGGGCGGCGAGCTGGCCGTCTCGCAGGTCGAGATCGGCAAGTGCCCGCGCGGCGGCGCTCAGCTGACCCTTTCCCCCGTCGATCAGGGTGAGGTCGGGGAGCGGCCGGTCTTCGTCGCGACGGCGCCGGAACCACCGGGTCACCGCCTCGTGCATCGAGGCGAAATCGTCGTTGCCCCACTCCCCCCGGATCTTCAGATGCCGGTACTCGGAGCGGCGCGGTTCCCCATTCTCGAAGACGACCGCACTCGCAACGGTATCGGACCCCTGGATGTGCGAAATGTCGAAGCAGACGATCAGGCGGGGAACGACCTTCATGTCGAGCTTCTCCTGGAGGTCGAAGAGGGTCGTGTCGGCCCGGTCGGCCGCCCACGCGAGGCCTGCCACGGAGTCCTCCAGCGCGTGGCGTGCGTTGGTCCCGGCCAGCTCGATCAGCCGGTACTTCGACCTCCGCCGGGGCACGTGCGTCACCACCTTGCGACCGGCCGCGTCGCTCAACACCCGTCCCAGCGTTTCGCGGTCGCCGAATTCGGCAGGGAGGAGGATCTCGTGGGGCAGCTCGCCCAGTCCCCGGGAACCCCGTCCCAGATAGAAGCGCGAGGTGAAGGCGGCCAGGAGGTCTCCCTCCGACTCGTCGCGGATTCCCGACAGGTGGAGCGTCTCGCGCCCCAGGAGGACGCCGTCGCGGATCCGGAGCACCACACCGACCGCGATCTCGCCATCGCGGGCGAGCCCGACCACGTCGCGGCTCCCCCCCTCGACCTGCTGCACCCGCTGTTCCCGCGCCAGGGAGTCCAGCCCCCGGATCACGTCACGCAGGCGGGCCGCCGTCTCGAAGTCCAGCGCCTGGGCGGCTTCGCGCATGCGGGCTTCGGTGTCACGGCGAAGCGCCTCGGTCTCACCTCCGAGGATCGTGAGGATCTCGTCGATCATCGCCTGGTACTCCTCCTGGCTCTGGTATCCCACACAGGGCGCCTTGCACCGCTGGATGTGATAGTCGAGACAGGGCCGCGCCGGCGCCTCTCGGGGAAGGTCGTAGCGGCAGGAGCGGACGGTGTAGAGCCGTTTGATCACCTCCAGGGCCTGCCGCATGGGACCGACCGAGGTGTAGGGGCCGAAGT
>CAYORZ010000396.1:1155-2024 GCA_964406485.1 uncultured Gemmatimonadaceae bacterium
CTCTCGCGTGACCTTGATGTAGGGGTAGCGCTTGTCGTCGCGGAGCTGGAGGTTGAAGTGCGGCTGATGCTCCTTGATCAGGTTCGCCTCGAGAATCAGCGCCTCGGCCTCGCTTCCCACGACCAGCGTCTCGACATCGGCGATCCGGCGGACCAGTTCGCGCGTCTTGATCGAGTGGTTCGCATCGCCCCGGAAGTAGCTGCGCACACGGTCGCGAAGCCGCTTTGCCTTGCCCACATAGATCACCTCGCCCCGGGCGTCCTTGAAGAGGTAGACGCCCGGCGCACGGGAGAGGGTGGGAAGCCGGTCTTCGATGGAGCTGCGGGACACGGGTCCGGGGACTGCGAGACGACGGGACCTAGCGGCGGGGGCGGAGGAGGGCGACGGGTGATGCCCCCACGCCGAGGAGACGGGCGGTGCCCAGGTAGACACCCCCGAAGAGGCCCGCCGTTCCGAGTCCGAGGACGAGGGCGGTCCCCCGTGCATCGGGGGGGAGGACCCCGACGATCCACCCCGTGTGCAGCGGAACGAGGGAGCCCAGCAACACCTTTGCCATGACGGTGACGAGGGCCGCCACCGCCCCCGCGAGCCACCGCCGCACCCTGCGCCCGCTGCCGGGAGCGTGCGGACCGATCCGCGCCTCGAGCCGCGCACGAAGGAGTGCGTACTCCAGCCAGGCGCCCACCGCGGCCGCGAGAGCCAGTCCCACCGCCCCGAGGTGAAGCGCGCCTTCCGGGGGACCGACCCGCAGACGGTCGAAGGGAAACATGAGAACGACGCCCAGGAGGGCCGAGGCGGCGACGCGCATGCCCGCGATCCGCGCCGGTGTGCGCGTGTCGCGGAGGGCGTAGAACGACGACGACAGGGTG
>CAYORZ010000397.1:0-1739 GCA_964406485.1 uncultured Gemmatimonadaceae bacterium
GAGTTCGGGGCACCTCGTCGTGGTCCAGGAGCTGCTGGGGATCCACGTCGAGGGCCTCTTCTTCGAGGTGGCCGTCCATCTGGCCACGCTCCTCTCCATCGTCGTCGTCTACCGCGAGCGGTTGGCCGCCCTGGTAGGCGGCGTGGTACGACGGGAGCCTGATGCGTGGCGATACGCGGGACTCCTGGTGATCGCCACACTCCCCGCGGCGGTGATCGGCCTGCTCTTCCTGGACCCGCTGGAGGGACTCTTCAACACCCCCTGGGTGCCGGGCGTCGGCTTCCTGCTCACCGGGGTGCTTCTCTGGTCGTCGCGCGCGGCCCTGGCCCGGAACCCCGAAGCGCGTCCGGTGCTCCGGGTCGCGATCCTGATCGGACTCGCGCAGGCCCTCGCCCTGGTTCCGGGCATCAGCCGGTCGGGAAGCACCGTGGTCGTGGCGCTCTGGCTCGGGGTGGCCCCGGCCGAGGCCGCCGCCTTCTCGTTTCTCATGGCGATCCCCGCGATCGCGGGGGCAGCCGTCCTCCAGGTGCCCGACCTCCTGCAGGGCCCGCCGGCCGTCGGCTCCGCCGCTCTCGCCATCGGAGGAATCGCCGCCGCCGTGACGGGGGTCCTCGCGATCCGCACCTTCGTCGCGATGCTCCGCCGCCGCAGCTTCCATCACTTTGCCCCCTACCTCTGGGTTGTGGGCGGCCTCTACCTCGCCTGGCTCGCCCTCCGCTAGACGGCCGACCCGGCCCGCCCGTACCCTGCCGACCGATGCCCGTCCTCGACTTCGATACCCTCCTCGCACATGCGCTCGCCGAAGACATCGGGGTGGGTGACGTGACGACGCACTGGACCATTCCCGCACCGCGTCGCGGGCGGGGCGAGATCGTGGCCAAGGCGCCCCTCGTCGTCGCAGGGCTCGACGTCGCCCGGGCGGTCTTCCAGGCGGTCGACCCCGCCCTCGCCGTCACCCTCGAGGCCGCCGACGGCACCCGGTGCGACCCCGGGCAGCCGGTGCTGCGCGTCGAGGGGGCGCTCCGCTCGATCCTCACCGCCGAGCGGACCGCCCTCAACTTCCTGGGACGCCTTTCCGGGATCGCCACCCTCACCCACCGCTACGTCGAGGCGGTGGAGGGGACGGGGGCTCGGGTCATCGACACCCGCAAGACCACCCCCGGGTGGCGCCACCTGGAGAAGGCGGCGGTGCGTGCCGGGGGCGGGACGAACCACCGCATGGGACTCCACGACATGGTCCTCATCAAGGACAACCACATCGCCGCCGCTGGAGGCATCGCCGAGGCGGTGGGCGGCGTGCGCGCACACAACCGGGAGGGACTCGAGGTCGAGATCGAGGTGCGCTCGCTCGACGAGCTCGACGCGGCCCTCGCCCTCGACGTGGAGCGGATCCTCCTCGACAACATGTCGCCCGCCACCCTGAAGGAAGCGGTGGAGCGGGTCCGGGCGCGGGCGCGCGCCCACCCGGGGCGCGTCCCCCTCCTCGAGGCGTCCGGCAACGTCGACCTGTCGACCATCGCCGCGGTCGCGGCCACCGGGGTCGATCTGATCAGCGTGGGCGCCCTCACCCACTCCGCCCCCGTCGCCGACCTCTCGCTGCGCGTGCACGCCACCCCCGGCGGCGCGGGTTGATCGGCGATGCAGACCACGCACTGGCAGGGCGAACCCGTCGCGGTGTGGGAAGCCGTCTGGGGGGTCCCGCTCGTCGAGGCCTGGACGACCCTTTCCTCGACCAACGA
>CAYORZ010000397.1:1749-2016 GCA_964406485.1 uncultured Gemmatimonadaceae bacterium
TGGTCGCCGACCATCAGTCGGCCGGGCGCGGCCGGGTGGGTCGCCCCTGGTACTCTACCCCGGGGGCCGGCCTCCTCGTCTCGGTGCTTCTGCGGCCGCCCGCCCCCGCCCGGGCCGGGCTGCTCCCCCTGGTCACCGGTGTCGCCATGGCGCGCGCGATCGAGCAGTCGCATCGTCGGTTCGGCACGACCGGGACGATCGGGCTCAAGTGGCCGAACGACCTCTGGGTCGGAGGAGGAAAGTGCGGGGGGATCCTCTGCGAGCGGT
>CAYORZ010000398.1:0-2006 GCA_964406485.1 uncultured Gemmatimonadaceae bacterium
CGCACACGCACGGGTCCGTCGGGCGCATTGCGCCGCACGGGCTCGGGACGGGCAGGCGCCGGCGCGGCGTCGTCTCCGCCCTCGGCGGAGGCCGGCTCTGCAGCGGCTTCCTCGGGAGCTTCCTCGGGTGCCGCATCGGCGGTGGGCTCGTCGGTCTCGACCACGGCTTCGGCTTCGGCGGCCTCGGCGGCCTCCTCCTCCGGCGCCGCAGGCTCCTCGGCGGGCTCGGGCTCGGCCTCGGGCTGCACCTCGGGCTCCGCGGAAGCGGCAACCGGCTCGGGCCCGACCTCGGCGGCGGGGGCAGGCTCGGCCTCGGCGGCCCCTTCCGAGGCGACCGGCTCGTCGGCGTCCACGCCTTCGGCACGCTCCCCGGCAGCGTCGGCCGCGGGGCGCTCGCCACTCTCGGCGGGCTCGGCGGCCTCACCGACCTCCGTCACCGGAGCGGTGTCGCTTTCGGCGGCGGCCGGGACGTCATCGGCAACCTGCGGGGCGTCGTCGGCCTCCGGGGCCTCGGCGTCGGTTGCCTCGACCTCGTCGGCCTCATCGGACGCCGCGTCGGCGGCGTCGTCCGCGACCTCCTCCCGCCGCGGCGGGCGCCGCCGCCGGCGCCGGCGCGGCCCGGACGATGCCTCCTCGAGCGCCGCCTGCAGCGCCTCCGAGGCATCCTTCCCCGTGCGGCGCTCCCGCTCGATACGGGCCAATACCCGGGCGACGGCAGTGTCGGACAACGACGACCCCGCATCGGACGCGTGGATCCCCATCTCCCGCAGGAGATGGAGGAGTGCGTCCGTGTCGACCTTCAGATCCTTCGCCAGTTCATCAACCCGCATACGTTCCGTCGTCCTCCGTTGCGCGCGGTTCCCCCTCGCGGGGATCCGCTTCAGCGTCCAGCTCATCGAGGAGCCGGGTGGCGAGCCCTCGCAGGGTCACGCCCACCGCCGTGACCGGCGGCGTTCCCAGGGCGGCGCCCAGCTCCGCGCGCGTCCCGGCCCGCCGCACGGGAATCGTCCCGTGCGACAGTCGTCTTTCGATCTTGCCCACCTGGCCCGGGGCCGCGTCGGTGGCCAGCAGCACCAGAGCCACCGCGTTGCGCCGGAGGGCGTCACGCACCGCACCGGTGCCGACGACCACTCCGCCTGCGCGGCGGGCGAGTCCCAGGAGGTGCAACCCGCTCAGTCGTCGACCCCCTCGACCGTCTCGTCGTCGGGGTCGTCGCCACCGTCGGGGTCGGGCTCCGGCTCGTCGCCCGACTCCGCATCGTCCCCGTCGCCGTCGTCGTCCGTGCCCCCCTCACCCTCGATCACGGTGAGTTGATCGATCAGGGCAAGGAGCCGGTCGGCGTCGTCCTCCGAAAGTCCTTCGGTCTGGAGGAAATCGCCGCGCTCCAGGTCGATGATATCGAGAAAGGTATTGTACCCGGCTGCATTCAGGGCCGCCAGTGTGGCCTCGGGCAGCTCCAGCTCGGAGAGGGCGAAGTCCGCCGTCTCGTACTGGTCCTCGTCGCGGTCCCCGAAAAGCGTGAACTCGGGGCCCTTCTCCAGCCATTCCCGCGATCCGTAGAGGTCGATCTGCCATCCGATCAGCTGCGAAGCGAGGCGCACGTTCTGCCCGTTCCGCCCGATGGCCAGCGAGAGCTGGTCCTCGTCGACGATCGCGGTGACCACCTGCCGCTCGGGGTTCGACACCACCCGCGAGACGCGGGCCGGGGCGAGGGCGCGGCGGGCGAAGACCTCGGTCTCGGGGTGCCAGGGCACGATGTCGATGCGCTCTCCCCCGAGTTCGGAGACGACCGCCTGGACCCGCGAGCCCTTCATCCCGACGCAGGCCCCCACCGGATCGATCGATTCGTCGCGGCTGGAGACGGCGATCTTCGTCCGCCCCCCGACCTCGCGCGCGATCCGCTTGATCTCGACGATCCCCTGATAGATCTCGGGGACCTCGAGCTTGAAGAGGGCCGCAACGAAGCTCGGGTCGGCCCGCGAGAGGATCAGACGGGGACCCTTGGG
>CAYORZ010000399.1:0-2005 GCA_964406485.1 uncultured Gemmatimonadaceae bacterium
GTCACGCCCGCGACCCGCGACGACGTCTTCGGCGAAGTGGCCCTCGAGGCGCGCCGGGCCGACCTGGTCGTCGTCTCGCTCCACCTCAAGTGGAGTTCCACCGCCGCAGACGCCCCCCTCCCGGACGGCTTCGTGGCGCTGATGGATTCCCTGGCCGCCGCGGGCACACCCCATCTGGTCGTGTCGTTCGGCAACCCCTACCTCGTCGCCGAGCTCCCTGCCGCGTCGGCTCACATTCTCGCCTGGAGTGGGGCGGAGGCCGCCCAGCGGGCGGTGGCCGAAGCGCTGTTCACCGGTCACTTTCCGGGCCGGATGCCGATCGGACTGCCGGGGTGGTTCTCGATCGGAGACGGGACGTCGGTGGCGACCGCCGTCGTCGCTCCCGAGCGGGTGGGCATGGACGCGCGCGTCCTCGCTCGCCTGGACTCCACCCTCGACGCGGCCCTCGCGGGTGGGGCGGCCCCGGGAGCGGCGCTCGCGATCGGACGACACGGACGGCTCGTCCGGCTGGCGGGGCACGGCGTGCTCGAGCCGGTCGAGGGGACCCCGGTGACTCCCTCCACCCTCTACGACCTGGCGAGTCTCACCAAGGTGGTGGCCACGACCACCGCCGTGATGCTCCTCGTCGACGACGGCCGCCTCGACCTCGATCGGCCCGTGGTGGAGCACCTCCCGGAGTGGGCAGAGGGCGATCCCCGCAAGGCGCGCGTGACCGTGCGCCACCTCCTTCTGCACCGCTCCGGCCTGCCTCCCTTTCGCCCCTGGCACCTCGACCACGCCGGGGCCGCGGCGTACCGGACGGCGCTCGCCGCCATCGCCCTCGACTCCGACCCGGGCACCGAGACCGTCTACTCCGACCTCGGCTTCATGACCCTCGCGCAGGTCGTGGAGGCGGTCACCGGCCGCCGCCTCGACGCCTTCGTGGAGGAGCGGATCTTCGGGCCCCTGGGGATGCACGACACCCGCTTCGTCCCGCCTCCCGAGCTTCGTCCCCGGATCGCTCCCACCGAGGTCGACACCATCCGGGGGCGCGGCGTCGTCCGCGGGACGGTCCACGACGAGAACGCCGATGCCCAGGGGGGAGTGGCCGGTCACGCAGGCCTCTTCTCTACCGCGGCCGACCTTGCCGTATTCGCCGAACTGATGCTCCGCGAGGGAAGCCTCCCCCCTTGCCGGGCCGCGTCACCCGACGGGCGGCCCTGCCCGGTCAACCGCCCGGCCGCGCAGCACCTCGTCACCCCCGAGACCGTGCGCCTCTTCACCCGTCGCGCCGACTCCGCCTCGTCGCGCGCCCTGGGATGGGACACCCCCTCGGGGCGCTCGTCGGCCGGTGACTTCTTCTCTGCGGCTTCCTTCGGCCACACCGGCTTCACCGGTACCAGCCTCTGGATCGACCCGGAGCGCGACCTCTTCGTCGTGCTCCTCACGAACCGCGTACACCCCACCCGCGACAACGCCCGCCACATCCCGCTCCGGCGGGCCGTCCACGACCTGGCCGCGACGGCCGTCGTTGACGAGCCCGTGCCCCCGCGGGGGTCGGGGGGAGGGGGCTAGCGGAGGGCGTCCTCGAGTGCGGTGGCGGCGTCGGTGCGGGCGTCGCGGTACTTCACGATCATCGGCGCGTAGAGGTGGAGTCCCCGCTCCCGCGCCCATGCTCCGGAGGCCGGGCGCGACCCCGGGACGACCACCGCCCCTTCGGGAATCGTGAGGGGTTCGTCGGGGGTGGCCCGGTACGTCGTCTCGCGCACGAGGTCGTGGACGACGGTCGAGGCGGTGAGTTGAACGCCCGTGGCCAGGACGGCCCGCCGTCCCACAAGCGTTCCCTCGAAGATGCCGCAGTTCGCGCCCACCATCACGTCGTCCTCGATCACCACGGGGCGGAGTCCCACCGGCTCCAGCACGCCGCCCAGCTGGGCCCCGGCCGAGAGGTGCACGCGCCGTCCCACCTGGGCGCACGACCCCACGAGGGCGTGCGAGTCGACCATCGTGCCCTCGCCGACCCAGG
>CAYORZ010000400.1:0-1993 GCA_964406485.1 uncultured Gemmatimonadaceae bacterium
TCACCTCCGGCTTCGACAACGTGCTGGTCGGCGAGCGGGCAGGGGGGAGCCTCACCACCGGCGGCGACAACGTCGCCATCGGAGAGTTCTCGCTCGCAGATCTGGGCAGTGGCCAGGACAACGTCGCCATCGGTGAGTTCGCACTGGTCTTCCTCACCGGCGGCGACGAAAACCTCGCCCTCGGAAGCGGTTCCGGAAGCGCCTACTCGGGGACGGAATCGGGGAACATCCTGCTGGCCAACAGCGGCGTCGTCGGTGAGAACGCGACGATCCGGATCGGCTCCTTCCAGACCCGGGCCTTCGTCGCCGGGGTCCGCGGTCAGACGACCGCGATCGGGGACGCGGTCCCGGTCATGATCGATTCGAACGGGCAGCTCGGCACCGTCTCGTCGTCGGCCCGCTACAAGCGCGAGATCGACGACATGGGCTCGACCAGCTCCGTCGTGTTCGACCTCCGGCCGGTGACCTTCCGCTACGACGAGCATGGAGCGGACGCACCGCTCCGGTACGGCCTGATCGCGGAGGAAGTCGCCCAGGTGGCTCCGGAACTCGTCATCTTCGAGAACGGTGTGCCGGAAACGGTGGCGTACCACTTTCTCACGCCCATGCTTCTCAACGAACTGCAGAAGCAGCGGGAGGTGATCGAGGAACAGTCGCGGCGGATCGAAGCGCTGGAGCGGTTGGTGGGCGCGACGTCCCGGTAGGGCGATCAGTCGTCGACGGGTGGCGTGGCGATTTCGAGGCGCTGCAGGTCGGGGCCTTCCGCGAACCCGTCCAGGGGATCGGCCTCCGGCGCGGGGAGCACCACGCCCGGGTTCAGCCTCCCGCCGGGGTCGAGGGCCGCCTTGACGACCCCGAAGGCGCGACGATGGGGCACACTCCAGATCTGCGCCATCGTCCCCGCCCGGATCCGCCCGTCACCGTGCTCCCCGGAGAGGGTGCCGCCGAGACTCGCCACGACGTCGGTCACCTCGTCGAAGACGGTCCGGACCGCAGCCCGCCAGCGGGGCGCCCGGAGGTCGATCAGGGGGTTGACGTGGAGGTGGCCGTCCCCCGCGTGACCGAAGATCACCCCGTCGATCCGGTGGTCGGCGAGAATCGACTCGACGGCGCGCAGGTACTCCCCGAGGCGGTCGCGGGGGACGACCGCGTCCTCGATGAACTGAAGCGAGCGGCGCTCCCCCGCGGCGCGGGCGATCGAGGGGGAGGCGGCGTGGCGGAGTCCCCAGAGGGCGTCGACCTCGGCGGGGAGGGTGGCGCGGAGGGCGGTGGCCCCCCACCCGGCGAGCCCGGCCGCGACTTCATCGGTCGTCCCGACGTACTCCACGAGGAGGAGCCCCGCGCGCACGTCGAGGGGGGCCAGGCGGGGATCGCCCAGGAGCCCGCCGAGCTCGAGAAAGCGGTACCCGAGGTACTCGCAGGCGGTGGCCCCGCTCCGCTCGGCTTCCCGGGTGAGCGGGGGAAGATCGTCGGGCGATCCCACGCCGACCAGGACCACGCCCCCCGCAGGAGGGACCGGCTCGCTCCGGAAGGTGCCGCCGGTCACCACCGCCAGCGTCCCTTCGCTCCCGACGACGAGATCCAGGGGATCCCCGCTGGTCAGGAAGTCGTCGACGGCGTAGCCCGAGGAGTTCTTGCGGACTGCGGGCGGCGGGGGGAGATGGAGGGCGGTGAGGGCGGAGTGGAGGCGGCTCCACGGCGACCCGGGCAGCGCGGGCGTGGAGCGCCGGAGCCGCTCGCGCCCGCCGTCGGCGAGGATCACATCCACCGCTTCGGTCCACCGGCGGACGGAGCCGCGGGAGAAGCTGCGGGCGCCGGCGGCGTTGGTGGCGACCATCCCGCCGAAGGTGCACCACGGCGCCGAGGAGGGGAGGGCCGGGAGGTGACGGCCGGCGCCGCGGAGGAGTCGGTCGCCGTCGGCGGCAAGGGCCCCCGCTCCCGCATGAGGTCGCCCGTCGTCGCTCACCTCGAGGTGGGTGAGCGCTCCGAGGTC
>CAYORZ010000401.1:0-1990 GCA_964406485.1 uncultured Gemmatimonadaceae bacterium
GGAGCGCAAGCGGAAGCTGCCCGAAGGAGTGGGCGGCGTCGACGATCACCTCCGCGCCGCGGGCCTCGGCCATGGCGGTGAGGTCGCGCACGGGGTGGATGAGTCCCGTCTTGTTGTTGGCGTGGGTGAGCAGGAGGAGTCGCGTGCGGGGGTGCGCGGCGAGGGCGTCGTCGTAGGCGGCGAGGATGGCCTCATGCGAGGCCGGTTCCGGGATCGTCAGCGTGGCGACCTCCGCGCCCCGGCGCTCGGCGAGCGCGTTCATCGCCTGCTGCATGGCCGGATAGTCGAGGTCGGCGTACATCACCGTGTCGCCCGCACCCACGCCCCGGAACTGCAGGATCAGCGTCTGGAGCGCCTCGGTGGCGTTGCGGGTGAAGGCGATCTCTTCGGGCCCGACCCCGAGCGCCCGGGCCGTGCGTTCCCGCGCCGCCCGGTGGTCTGCGCCGTAGTCCTGCCGCGCGTAGTACGAACTGGCCCGGTTGACGCGATCGATGTGGCGGTGGAAGGCCGCGAGCACCGGGCTCGCCATCATCCCGAAGTAGCCGGCCTCGAAGTTCGTGACCTCGTCGGTCACCCGGTAGCGCGCCGCCACCTCGCGCCACCACCCCTCGTCGGCTGCGACCTCGGCAGCGGTTCCCCCCGGTGGGGCGGGGAGCGGCTCGCTGGACGGCGCAGGGGGCTCGACGGCGTCGCAACCGGCGAGGAAGAGCGGGGCGGTCGACGCGGCCCCGAGCTGGCGGAGGAACTCGCGACGGTTGGTCATGTCAGCGGGGCGGGTGGAAGGAAAGGGGTACCGGCAGGTCGAGGGCGTCCAGATCTTCGGCGATCTCGTGATGCACCCAGAGCTGAAGTCCCAGAGCGCGCAGCCCGGCCGCCGTGAAGGCGCGTCGATACCACTCCGGGTCCCGCAGCTGGAATCCTTCGCGGTCGCCTTCGACCGGGTCGGCAGCGGTGTAGACTTCGAGCAGCGCGACGCCCCCGACAAGGTCGGTCAGGGTGTCGAGTCCGCGCAGGATGGTGGCGGAATCGAGGTAGTGGAGCACGTCGCTGCAGACGACGAGGTCGAAGGGGTGGTCGAAGGCGTGGAGGTGCAGTTCGTCGAAGCTTCCGAGCCGGAGATTGCGCGACGCCCCGAACCGTTCGATCGCGTACTCGCTGGGATCGATCCCCAGATACGCCGCCTCGGGACGGAGCTGCTGCAGGACCGGTTGCCAGCGGCCTTCGCCGCACCCCACATCGAGCACGGTGCGGAGGGGGCGGTCCAGCACCGACTCTGCCGCAGCCACCGCGAGCAGGACGGTGCGCTCCAGGGCATCGACGAGGCCCGGTGGGGTGTGCCGACTCCTGTACCAGCGATCGAAGTACGCGCGGTCGTAGCGCTTCGGCGGATCCGGTTCGGCCGTCGGGTCTCCGGGCCGCCGCGGCGTGGTCACCAGGGGTTGTAGTGGTATCCCTGCGCGAGCAGGACGTTGACGGCGGTCATGGCCGAGATGCCCACCTGCACCCCCGGAATCAGGTCGGCGACGGCCACTCCGCGCGCGCCGGCGGTCTGGCCGCAGAGAATCAGGGGCACTCCGGCCGCGATCAGCTCTCGGACCAGGGCGGCGGAAGGGTTCGGGCGACCATCGTGCCGCGCCGCGTAGGCCTCGTCGTTGAGGAGGGCAGTGAAGGCCCCGCCGTGTGCCACGGCGGCGGCGTGCACCTGATCGTCGGGGAAGCCGTGCCGTGCGTGCAGATTGAGAAAACGCGCCACGGTAACGAGCTCGGGGTGGAGCTGGGAACCTCCACCGTCGCCGGCGGCAAGTTCGAACAGCACCTTGAACACGTGGTCGCTGGGGGCGGCGAAGGTGGGGTTCTCCACGCTGAAGGTGAAGCCGGCCGTGTGGATACGCGGGCCCGACTCCTGCAGCTCGCCGATCGTCTGCGACCAGTTCGGGAACGCCGCGCGGACTTCGTCCGGCGAAACAAGATCGTCACCAGTGGCCACGGC
>CAYORZ010000402.1:0-1982 GCA_964406485.1 uncultured Gemmatimonadaceae bacterium
CCGACGCCGTGGAGTCCGCCGGAGACCTTGTAGGTGTCCTTGTCGAACTTGCCGCCGGCGTGGAGGACGGTCATGGCCAGCTCCACCCCCGGCACCTTCTCCACCGGGTGCACGTCGACCGGGATCCCTCGTCCGTCGTCCTGGACGGTGATCGCATCGTTCGGGTGGATGGTGACGGTGACCTCGGTGCAGTAGCCGGCCATCGCCTCGTCGATCGAGTTGTCGACGACCTCGTAGACGAGGTGGTGCAGCCCGCGGGCCGAGGTGGAACCGATGTACATTCCCGGGCGCTTGCGCACGGCCTCCAGTCCCTTCAGGACCTGGATCTGACCCGCCGTGTAATCGCCCTGCTTCATCACGTTGTCCGCCATGGACCGGTACCTCTCCGGTTCGTGGTGTCGTCGTCCCCGGGTCCCCTCGGACCCCGGACGCGCATCAGCCGTCCTGCGAGAGGACGAAGACCAGCTTGTCGAGGCGAGCCTCGGGCCGGCTCTCGTTGAGCCGGGCGAGGATCCGCCCCTTCATCATGTTCAGTTCCATCAACCAGGCACTCGACCGCACCTCGACGATGAGCGTGCGCTCGGCCACCGAACGGGCGCGGGTCACCTCGGCGATCCTCGGTCCCACCCGCTCCGCCCACTCCTCCAGCACGCCGACCCGCTCCACCTGCTCGCGGATCCCCTCCCGTTCGAGGAAGGCCTCCAGCAGGCGTCCCACCCGTGCGGGCCCGTCGTCGCGGGAGGGCTTCATCCGACGATCCGTCCGTCGCGGATCCCCCACCGGGGCAGCACGTCGTGCCGCACCTTCACATCACTCTCCCTGGGAACCGTCAGGAGCACCTGCCCCGTCTCTTCCCGTTCGATGAGTCCCAGGATCCGCTCGCTCCGCCCCTCGTCGAGCTCGGCGAACGCATCATCCATCAGGACGATCGGCTCCTCGCCGCGAGCGGCGCGGATCGTCGCGGCCTCGACCAGCCGGAGGGCGAGCGCCGTCGTCCGGCGCTGCCCCCCCGACCCGAATTCGCGGACAGCGAGGGCCCCCTCGTCTCCCACGCCGAACGTCATCTCGTCACGGTGCGGACCGAGGAGGGTCGTCCCCATCCGTCGCTCCCGCTCCGTCACCGCCTCCAGCCCCTCGCGGTAGGCGTCGGCCACCCGCGCCTCGTCGGTGAGGGGCTCCCCCCCGACGCTGGGTCGGTAGGACGGTTCGGCGCCCTCCCCCCCCGAGACTTCCCGGTAGTACCGCCGGAAGTCGTCGCGGATGCCCTCGATCCACCGCGCCCGTCCCGCCGTCACCTCGGCCCCCGCCCGCACCAGCGGCTCGTCCCAGACTCCGACCGTCGCCCCCGACCGCCCGTCGCGCAGGGCGGCGTTGCGCTGCTGGAGCGCCTGCCGGAAGGTCTGCAGCGAGCGCAGGTATCCCGGCACATTGAGCGAGAGCACGATGTCGAGGAACCGCCGTCGCTCCGCCGGCCCCTCGTTCACGATCGCGACATCGGACGGCGAGAAGATCACCGCGGCAAGCCGCCCCAGCGCGTCCGAGAGCCGGTCGGGTTCGACGCCGTCCACCGTGACCTTCTTTCGCCGACCCCTCCGGTCCCACGCCGCTGCCACCTCGGCACTCCCGCCCCCCGAGGGCGCCGTCCGCCCCACGACCCGGAAGGCGTCTTCTCCGAAGGCCACCAACTGGTCGTCGCGCGCCCCTCGAAAGGAACGAAAGGTTTCCAGGTAGTAGATCGCCTCGAGGAAGTTGGACTTGCCCTGGGCGTTCTCGCCCACGAGCGCGACCCCTTCGGGTGGCAGGTCCAGATCCCGGGACTCCAGGTTGCGGAATCTCCGGATGGAGAGGTGGGTCAACCGCACGAGCGGCGCGAAGGGAAGGGCGTCTTTCGCATCCCTGAATCTACGAAAAACGGAGGGCGGGAACCACCGGCCCCCTACCTCCCCTCGAAGTCCGGCTTCCGCTTCTCCAGGAAGGCGCGC
>CAYORZ010000403.1:0-1969 GCA_964406485.1 uncultured Gemmatimonadaceae bacterium
TCAAGCAGGCGCTCGCCCTCGACCCCCGCGATCCCGTCGTCCTCGCGACGATCGGCAACGCCCTCGCCGCCGTCGACGACCCCGACGCGGAGCCCGCCCTTCGCGCCGCCGCGCTCCTCGGGCGCGAGCTTCCCCTCGCCCGGTGGATGTACGGCGCCTACCTCACCCGCGAGGGAATGCTCTCCGAGGCCCGGGGCGAACTCGACGCGGCCCGGGAACTCGCCCCGGACGACCCCGTGATCCGCTACGAGTCCGCCGTCTGGTCGCTGATCTCGGGGCAGGCCGACGCCGCCATCGACGAGCTCGCCCGCGCGGTCGAGCTGGACCCCGACGATGGATGGACGCGCGTGGCGCTGGGACTGGCGCTCCTCGAGCGCGACCGCTTCGACGAGGCGCTCATCGAGATGGAGGCCGGTGCGCGCCTCCGCGAAGACGACGTCGAGGCGCAGTATCTGGCGGCCCTCGTCGCCACCGTCGAGAACCACGACGACCTGGCTTTCGAGATGCTCGAGCGCGCCCGGATGCGGGCCGAGGGGACCGACCTGCTGACCCTTCAGGAGGTGGAAGAAGCGATGCACGACTCGCCCCGGGCCGCCCGGCGGCTCCTGCAGGGAAACCTGGCCTCGTCGGCGCTCCGCGAGCGCCTGGCGAGCAGGCCATGAGGAGCACCAACGAGGGCCTCGGCTTCGAGATCCATCGAACCACGCTGGCCAACGGGCTGCGGGTGGTGGTAGCGCCCGATCATTCCTTTCCGGTCGTCGCGATCAACCTCTGGTACGGCGTGGGCTCGAAGGACGAGCGGCCGGGCCGGACGGGCTTCGCCCACCTCTTCGAACACCTGATGTTCCAGGGGTCGGCGCACGTGGCGAAGAACGGGCACTTCGAGCACATCGAGCGGGTGGGGGGATCGCTCAACGGGTCCACCTGGTTCGACCGGACCAACTACTACGAGACGCTCCCGTCGCACCACCTCGAACTCGGACTCTGGCTGGAGTCGGACCGGATGGGGTTCATGCTCGAGGCGATGACCCGCGAAAAGCTGGACAACCAGCGCGACGTGGTGAAGAACGAGAAGCGGCAGCGCTACGACAACCAGCCCTACGGCGACTGGGACGAACACCTGCAGGCGCTGTTGTGGCCCCCCGGCCACCCCTACCGCCACACGGTGATCGGATCGATGGACGACCTCGACGCGGCGTCGCTCGACGACGTGGCCGACTTCTACCACACCTACTACGTCCCCAACAACGCGGTCCTGACGGTGGCTGGTGACGTCACTCGCGAGAACGCCTTCGAAGCGGTGGAGCGGTGGTTCGGCCCCCTCGCCGGGGGAGCGCCCCCGCCCCCCGTCCCCGGGCGGGTCGACGTGGGTCCGGTGATCGGCGACACGCGCCGCGTCGACCTCGAGCGCGACGTCCCCCTCCCGCGACTGCTCGTGGGACTCCGTGTTCCGCCGGTGACCGATCCGCGCTTCGACGCGGTCCAGCTCGTGACGCAGATCCTGGGGCAGGGGAGGGGGTCACGTCTCCGCCGCTCCCTGGTGCGCGAGCAGCGACTCGCCCGCACGGCGTCGGCCTACGCACTCCCCCTCGCCGCCGGCGCGTCGTATGTGCTCGTCTCGGTGACGGGCTATCCCGATACCGACCTCGACACGCTGCAGGAGGCCCTCTTCGCCGAATTCGACCAGCTCGGCCGCGTGCGCGACGACGAGGCGGAGCGGGCACGGGTGCTGGCGGTCGCGCGGGAACTGCGGGGGCTGGAGTCGATGGCACACCGCGCCGACGAACTCTCGATGCAGACGATGCTCTTCGACGACCCCCACCGCCTCGAAACCGTCCTGAGCCGGATCCGGGGGGTCGAGACCGCGCACCTCCGCGCCGTCGGAGAGGCGTTCTTCGGGGCCGACAACCGGGCGGTCGTCGCCTACCACCCGCAGGGAGGGGCGCGATGAGCGACCTGGACCGGACCG
>CAYORZ010000404.1:0-1962 GCA_964406485.1 uncultured Gemmatimonadaceae bacterium
ACTTCGTCGATCAGGAGCAGCTGCCCGTCGCCGTCGATGCCGAACTCGAATTTCGTGTCGGCGAGCAGGATCCCCCGCTCGGCGCACACGTCCCGTCCGTAGGCGTAGATGCGGTGCGAGAGGGTCCGGATGCGCTCGGCCGTCTCGGCGCCCACGATCTCGACCACCTGGTCGTAGGCGATGTTTTCGTCGTGCCCCTCCTGCGCCTTGGTCGCCGGAGAGAAGAGGGGCGGCTCCAGGGGATCGCTTTCCCGCAGCCCCGGCGGGAGCGGCTCGCCGGCGAGGGTGCCCTCGTCGCGGTACTCCCGCCACGCCGACCCCGAGAGGTAGCCCCGGATCACGCACTCGACGAGGAGCGGCGTGGTACGGCGCACGAGCATGCCGCGCCCCTCCCAGAGGGCCCGGCTGCCCGCGAGCGCGGGGTGGTGGGCGATGATGTCGTCGGGGTCGACGGCGACGAGGTGGTGGGCGATCCCCTCGTCGCGCTCGAGACGTTCGAGCCACCAGGCGGTGATCTGGGTCAGCACCTCTCCCTTCCGCGGGATCGGCTCGGCGAGCACGACATCGAAGGCGCTGATGCGGTCGCTCGCGACCATCAGGAGGTGGTCATCGCTCACCGCGTAGACCTCGCGCACCTTGCCCCGGTGCACGAGGCGAAGCCCCGCGTCGTGCAGGGTCTCAGACATGGATCTCGGGACTCCCCAGCCGCGCCTCGGCCGCCGGTCCCAGCCGGTGAAGCACGGGGTCGACCCACTCGGCGAGAAAGCGATCCACCTGCTCCGGGGCGCGTCCGACGAAGGCGCGGGCATCGATGCGCGAGCGAATCTCGTCGGCGCTCATCCCGAAGGCGTCGTCGCCGGCGATCCGCTCGACGAGGTCGGAGGGGCGTCCTTCCTTCATCTCGCCGGCGGCGCTGTGGGCGTGCACCCGGATCCGTTCGTGCAGCGCCTGCCGGTCGCCGCCCCTCGCGGTGGCCTGCATCAGGAGCGTCTCGGTGGCCATGAAGGGAAGGTGCTCGGCGAGGTTGCGTTCGACGACGGCGGGGTGGACGATCAGTCCGCGCGCGACGTTTTCGGTGAGGAGGAGCGCCCCGTCGAGGGCGAGGTAGGCGTCGGGGATCGACAGCCGGCGGTTGGCCGAGTCGTCGAGGGTGCGCTCCATCCACTGGGTGGCCGCCGTGATGGCCGGATCGAGCGAGAGGGTGATGACGTGGCGGGTGAGCGCACAGATGCGCTCCGCCCGCATCGGGTTGCGCTTGTACGGCATCGCCGACGAGCCGATCTGCTCTTCTTCCCACGGCTCCTCGACCTCGCGGAGGTGGGCGAGGAGGCGCCAGTCGTGGGCGAGTTTCGACGCCGAGGCCGCCACCCCCGCCAGGGTGGCCTGCAGCGCCTGGTCGACCTTGCGGGAGTAGGTCTGGCCGCTCACGCCGTAGGTCGCCTCGAAGCCCATCTTCTCACCCACCAGGGCGTCGAGGCGGTCGACGCGGGCGTGGTCGCCGTCGTAGAGCTCCAGAAACGACGCCTGGGTGCCGGTCGTGCCGCGCACGCCCCGGAAGCGGAGGGTGGCGAGGCGAAACTCGATTTCCTCGAGGTCGAGGGCGAGGTCCTGGAGCCAGAGGGTGGCGCGCTTTCCGACCGTAGTGGGCTGGGCGGGCTGGAAGTGCGTGTAGCCGAGGGTCGGGAGGTCGCGCCAGCGGCGGGCGAAATCGGCCAGCGCCGCCATGCAGCGCACCACCCGGTCGCGTACCAGCTCCAGCGCCTCGCGGTGCAGGATCAGGTCGGTGTTGTCGCCGATGAAGGCGCTGGTGGCGCCGAGGTGGATCAGGGCGCGCGCCGCGGGGGCGTCGTCAACTGGCGGGAGCTCCGCCGGCGGGCGAAGGAGCAGCTGGACAGCATCAATCAGCGCATCCCGCTGGGCAAGCTCGCCGGCGACCTGTCGCCCGTGCAGCAGACCATGGTG
>CAYORZ010000405.1:0-1960 GCA_964406485.1 uncultured Gemmatimonadaceae bacterium
GGTCGAGCACCTGGAAGTCGAGTTCGACGCTCTTGATGTCGAAGGGAACGTGCTGCTCGGCCTCCCACCGGATGACCTCGCGGGCGTCGCTCTCCTTCATGCGATCCATCTCGATCTTCTTGATGATCACGTCGTGGCCGCCCACGGCGGTGACCACGTCGGCCCCCTTCATGCCCAACTCGTCGAAGAGTTCGGCCACGGTCCCGGCCACCAGGCCGTAATCCATGATCTCGCCTTCCAAGATCGCGTCGGGGATGAGGGGGCGCATCGCCACCCGCCTGACCTCGGGCTGGCTTCCGGAGTGGTCGACCTCGACCATCTTCACGAAGCCGCTCCCGATGTCCAGCCCGACGGTGGATCGGGCCCGTCGAAAGAATCCCATGTGTCGCTCGGTGGGAGAGGAGGAGGCCGTCGTGCGCCGTCGCGGCGCGCGCTCGGAACTCCGCGTGGGGGGTTCGGGTTGTCCGGGTCACGAGCATCGACTCGACGCAGGTGTCCCGGGGGGCGCTCCCGTCGGAAGAGCGAGATCCGTGCCACGCAGATCTCCGCGTCATTCCTTGTAATTCGGCCGAATCCCCGGGTGGTCCCCGGCGCTTTTTTACCACTCGGCGGCAAGCTTTGCCGGGACCCGGGAAACGTTGACCGGGTCATGGGGGGCGTCCCCAGAGCGGCCAGGGGTGGGTGTCGAGGGGGATCGGACCGAGGTCCGTGGCGACCCCCGCGCGCCAGACTTCGGCCAGGGCGCAGCGGTCTCCCGCGATGCGCGCGGCGTCGGCCACGACCACCGAGCCCGTCACGTCGACGGCTCCCTCGACGCGAGCGCTGTCGGTGAGGGTGAGGTCGCCGTCGACCAGGAGCCGGCCCCGCAGACGGGTGTTTCCGGTCAGGGTGAGGTCTCCCCGCGAAAGGAAGACGCCCGCGCGAGGCCCACCGGTGATGATTCCACCGCCCTCGGCGAGGAGGACGGCCGCAGCGCACGCCGCCCCGCAGGGCGGATCGAAGACCCAGGGGGTGGCCACCTCCGCCCACCGCTCCGGAGAGAGAGGGCCGAGGTGGACGACGGTGTCGGGAAGCGGGCGGATCGCCGGAAGGGGGGTGCCTTCGGCGCAGTCGCCTCCCGCGCTCGCCTGCACCTGACCCCCGCCTTCTTCGCGTACCGTGCCCCCCGCCCGCAGGGCGGCTGCGGCCGCGGCAGCGCGGGCAGCAGGCTCCGGACGCCAGACCAGCTGCCCTGCCCACCACTCCGCGTGCCGCCCCCGCGCGCCTCCTCCCACCAGGGCGAGCTCCGGGCCGAGAAGGTGCACCGTCAGCCGGGTCTCGACATCGGCGCCGGCGGCCACCCAGGCGGTGTCGGAGACGAGCGGGCCGCCGCCGGCCCCCCCCCCCCCCAGCCGCCCGGCCGCCGCGCGCCGCACCCGGACCGCCTCCCACCCCGCCTCGCCACTCCCCGCGAACCCGCGCGCGAGGAGAAACGCCCCCTGCACGAGGAGGGTGGCGGCCAGGAGGAGGACGACGACCGTCACCAGAACGACCCCCCGCTCCCCTCCCCTCACGGCGGCCTCCACCACCACCGGCGGGGCGGACGGTCGCCCACGCGGAGGACGACCCCGTCGGTGTCGCGCGCGAGCTGCACCGAGTCGGGGTGGAAGACCGCGGCGGTCAGCGGCTGGGCCCCGCCATTCCCCCGGCGGTAGCGGAACGCCTCGTCGAAAAGGTAGACGCCGTATTCGAAGCCGCGGACAAGGCGCGGCGGGGGCTCGTCGGGGTGGGGCGCCCACGCGACCTCGACCGCCGTGGCGCCGCAGCCCGGCACCGCGCGCGCGCCCTCGAGGCCGCGGACCTCCACCCGACCCCCGGCCGAGACGACCAGGAGGGAGTCCTTGTCGGGGTCGGGGCGCCGCAGCCCCTGGAAAAGGCGGGTCGCCCGCCCCGCCGCGGGGAGGGAGTCGCAGACCACCCC
>CAYORZ010000406.1:0-1958 GCA_964406485.1 uncultured Gemmatimonadaceae bacterium
GGGAGCGCTCGGCGTGGGTGGTGCGTGTGGTGGGCTTCTCGCCCGACACCGACCACGCCGAGCCGAGCTGGGCCGCGGTCGTGGATCGGGACGAGGCGCTGCGGCTGGGGCGTGAATTCCTGCAGGACGCCCTCTACGTCGTGACCGGCGACACCCTCGAGGTGGTCGCGTGCGCGGACGGGCACGCCGCCCCGGTCGGCCGCTTCCGCGAGCGGGTGGTGAGGGGGCGGGGAGCGGTCGGCGGTCCGGGCCGCGTGTCGGCGCTGCTCCTTGCCGCCCTCCTGCTGGGCGCGTGCGGGGGCGAGCCCCCCGCGGCCGATCCCGCCGAGACGCCGTCCGACGAGCCCGTCTTCGAGCAGCCGATCCCTCCGCCGGATTCCGGAGCGCCCCCCGTCCCGGCCGAGACCCTCCCCCTCACCCGCCTCCTCCCCGTCACGGTCGAGGGCCAGACCGAACTGCGTGAGGCGACCCTCTTCGAGAGTCCCCAGGGGTACGCCCTCCATGTGTTGCCCCAGTTCACCATGACCCCCGAGGAGCCCTGCTGCGACATCGCGTGGGCACGGGTCGACGACGGCTTCTTCATGCGCGTCGAGCGGATCTCGGCCGACCAGGAACTCGAGGGGATCCGCGACAACATGGTGCTCGGCCTCTCGGCCGTGGGGGACGCCGAGCCCGCCCCGCCCCACGCCCTCGGAGCGGACCCGATCGGCGAGACCGAGCTCTTCATGCGCGCCCGCGGCGACGGCGTCACCAGCTACATGCTCGTGGCCCGCATCGACGGAGGTCGCTACCGGGTCACCTTCCACCTTCCCCACCGCGAGGCGCTGGAAGGGATCGCCCCGAGCATGTGGGCCATGTTGGGCAGCCTGCGCACCACGGGTCCGAATCCGCGCGAAGCGGAGGGGTGAGCGCCCCCTCGCTCAGGACTCCCCGTCGCAGCGGCCCGCCCGGAAGTCGACGGGGAGGCAGGTGAAACCGTCTTCCGCCCAGAGACCCGCTCCCTCGCTCCGGGCGGAATCGGCAGCGGCGCGGATCGCCGAGATCCCGTCGACATTGGGGGGGTAGACCAGCGGAACCGCATAGCCGGCGCGGACCAGGGCGCGGTTGATCCACCGCCCTTCGCCGTCGTAGAGGTGGGCCAGGAGCCGGCCGTAGCGGTCCCGCCGTTCGACGTCGACGGCGGCGAGAGTGGCGGAGCCCACAGGCAGCATCTCTTCGAGCGCCAGGGTGGCGCGCAGGCCCAGGCCACCGTCGGCCACCTCGGGAGCGTCGATCAGGAGCAGCCGCACCCGGACGCGGTCCTCGCAGATCACCGTGTCGCCGTCGACCACCCGCTCGATCACGCACACCCCCGCGAGGCAACCCTCACCCCGCGGCCGATCACGGTCGTCGATGTCGGCGGGGAGGGAGGGCAGCCCGATGGAGCCGACGGGTTCGGTGCAGGGCTGCACCGCGGCCAGCGACACGGACGGCCACGGCAACAGCATGCCGACGACGAGAGCCAGACCGAGCAGCGTGGCCCCGAGCAGCAGACGGAGGCGGGGCCGCATCAGCTGCGATTCCACCGTTCACCCCACCAGTAGCCCAGGGCGAAGACGGCGAGGTCGACCACCACGTTGACCGGAATCTCGGGCCCGCTGGCCTTGAAGAACTCCCGTCCGGGGTCCGTCCGCTCGACGAACTGCTCGATCGCCTCGTAGGCGATGGCCGCCCCCATCGCCGTCTCGCGGTGCATCTCGACGAGCCCCGCCGCGAGTCCCATCGCGAAGTGGACGACGGTCCACGGATCGACGGCCGCCTGATTCTGCTCGGATTTCGAGGTGGCGATGAACTTCATCTCAGTTCGTCAGTCCGATTTCGAAGTGGTTCCCGACGTGCCCGATCACGAAACGGTTCTCGGTCCTGGCGCGCGAGGTGAAGTAGATGCGCAGACAGTAGCGGGGATCGCGCGCGTTGCC
>CAYORZ010000407.1:0-1948 GCA_964406485.1 uncultured Gemmatimonadaceae bacterium
CGTGCTCCATGGCGATGTTGTTGATCAGCTCCTGGATGATGACCGTCTTCCCCACCCCGGCGCCGCCGAAGAGGCCGGTCTTTCCCCCCTTCACGTAGGGGGCGAGGAGGTCGACGACCTTGATCCCCGTCTCGAAGATCTCGGTCTTCGGCTCGAGCTCCGAGAAGCGGGGCGGCTGCCGGTGGATCGGCCAACGCTCGACCGACGGATCGATCGGGCCCGCCTCGTCGACCGGGTCTCCGAGCACGTTCAGGATCCGCCCGAGCGCCGCCTCGCCCACCGGCACGGCGATGGCCTGGCCGGTGTCGATCACGTCCATCCCGCGACTCACGCCGTCGGTAGACGACATCGAGACCGCACGCACCTGTCCCCGTCCGATGTGCTGCTGCACCTCGGCGGTGAGGTCGATCTCCTGACCGCCCTCCGTGGTGCCCTTCACGTGGAGGGCGTTGTAGATCTCGGGCAGATGCTCCGGATCGAACTCCACGTCGAGGACGGGTCCGATCACCTGCACGACCTTTCCGATGTTGTCAGCCATGTCCGTTGTCTCTTCGAAGCGAACCGTGTGAAGGCGGGCCTACTCGAGGGCGGCCGCGCCTCCGACGATCTCGGCGATTTCCTGGGTGATCTGGGCCTGTCGGGCCCGGTTGTAGCTGCGAGTGAGGTGTTCGAGCACCTCGCCGGCGTTGTCGGTCGCGTTTTTCATCGCGGTCCGGCGCGACCCCTGTTCCGCCGCGGCGTTCTCGACCAGAGCAGTGAAGACGGCGTTGCGTACGTAGGCCGGAAGGATCCGCTCGAGAATCGTCCCCGCGTCGGGCGAGAGAATGAAATCCTCGGCGTCTTGCGTGCCCTCTCCCGGCTCGATCGGCAGCACCTGGCGCGACGAGGGAGGGGTCGAGAGCGCGGAGCGGAACTCCGAAGCCACGACGTGAACGGCGTCGAGTTCGCCGTCCTCGAAGCGCTGGCGCAGAGGCCCCACGAGCGACTCCGCGTCGTCGACCGTCGGCGTGTCACCGATCTCGGTCGTCTGCGAGGCGATGGGCTCGCCCCGGAAGCGGAAGAAGGCAATGCCCTTCTTTCCGGCGATGTGCAGCTCGGTTTCGACTCCCTCGGCGCGGAGGCGCTCCAGGAGGGTGCGCGCCTCCTTGATGAGGTTGGCGTTGAAGGCGCCGGCCAGGCCCCGGTTCGCGGAGAGGAGAACCACGGCGGCCTTCCGCACCTCGTCGGGGCGCCGCAGGAGCGGATAGCGATCCGCGAAGGCGGGCGCATAGAGCGAGCGGACGATCTCGCGCAGGGCGTCACCGTACGGCTTCGCCGCGTGGACGCGGTCGGTCGCGCGCTTCAGCTTGCTCGTCGCGACCAGCTCCATCGTGCGCGTGATCTGTCGGGTGTTTTCTACCGACTTGATCCGGCGTTTGACGTCTCGGGCTCCAGCCACCGTTCAGACTCCTCGGCTCGTCGTGGGCTCAGGCCGTGGCCATCGCGGGGAGCTGGGCGGTGAAGGCCTCGTTCCAGGCGGCGACGGCCGCGTCGAGTCCCTCGGACACCTCGTCGTTCAGCACCTGCTCCGTACGGATCCTCTCCAGGAGGTCGGCGTGGTGGGCGCGCAGATGCTCGTGGAAGCCCCGCTCCCAATCGCGCACGCGCTCCACCGGAATCTCGTCGATGTGGCCGCGGGTCACCGCGTAGATCGCCGCGACCTGGTTCTCGACCGGCATCGGCTGGTACTGGGGCTGCTTCAGGATCTCGACCGTGCGCTGTCCCCGCGCGAGCTGCCGCTGGGTGGCGGGGTCGAGGTCGGAGCCGAACTGCGCGAAGGCCTCGAGTTCACGGAACTGCGCGAGGTCGAGCCGGAGGTTTCCGGCGACCTTCTTCATCGCCTTGATCTGCGCCGCACCGCCGACCCGCGATACCGAGCTACCGACGTTCACGGCCGGGCGAACCCCCG
>CAYORZ010000408.1:0-1917 GCA_964406485.1 uncultured Gemmatimonadaceae bacterium
GTGCGGCCCCTGGATGCCGTCGTCGCGGTAGTCGCCACCCTCCTCGAAGGGCCCCAGGAACATGAGGTAGAGCCGGAAGGTGTCGGCCCCGAAGTTCTCGATGATCGGGTCGGGGACGATCACGTTGCCGCGGCTCTTCGACATCTTCGCGCCCTCCCGGATGATCAGTCCGTGGGCCCGGAAGCGGGTGAAGGGCTCCTCGAAGTCCAGCAGTCCCAGGTCATGGAGGACCATGGTGAGGAACCGGCTGTAGAGCAGGTGCAGGACCGCGTGCTCGTTGCCGCCGATGTAGCAGTCCACCGGAAGCCACCGCCGTGTGATCCCGGGATCGAAGGCGCGGTCGTCGAAGTCGGTCGAGGGGTAGCGCAGGAAGTACCACCCGGAGTCCAGGAAGGTATCCGAGACGTCGGTCTCGCGTCGCCCCGGTCCCCCGCACCGCGGACACTCCGTCTCGTACCACTCCCGCACACGCGCGAGGGGCGAGACGCCCGAGTCGTCGGGGGTGAAGTCATCGATCCTCGGAAGCACGACCGGAAGCTCGTCTTCGGGGACCGGTACCGCGCCGCAGTCGTCGCAGTGGACGATGGGGATCGGCGGTCCCCAGTAGCGCTGCCGGCTGATGCACCAGTCGTGCAGTCGGAAGTTCACCTTCCGCTCGCCCATGGCGCGCTCGGCGAGCCAGTCGGTGACCGCCGGGATCGCCTCTGCGGTCGTCATCCCGTCGAACGGCCCGGAATTCACCATCACCCCGTCGCCCGTCCACGCCTCGTCGAGGGGGGTGGACGCCGTCTGGTCCGGTCCGGCTACCACCCGACGGATCGGGAGCTTCATCTCGCTGGCGAACTCGAAGTCGCGCTGATCGTGGCCGGGGACGGCCATCACCGCTCCGGTCCCGTAATCCATCAGCACGTAGTCGGCGATCCACACCGGAATGGCCTCGCCCGTGGCGGGGTTGCGGCAGTACCCCCCGGTGAAGACTCCGGTCTTCTCCTTGCTGGTCTTGCGTGCAACGAGATCGGTGCGCTGGACTTCCTGTCGGTATGCCTCGACCACGGGCCGCTCTGCCGGTGCCGTCAGCCGGTCGACTGCCGGGTGCTCCGGGGCCAGGACCATGAAGGTGGCGCCGAAGATCGTGTCGGGGCGGGTGGTGTAGACCCGGATCGCGTCGTCGCCCGCATCGCGGACGGTCGACGGATCCACCGCGGCGGTGGCGCCGTCGGTGATCAGGGGGAAGGCGACCTCCGCGCCCTCGCTCCGACCCAACCAGTTCGCCTGCGCCTTCGTCGTGACCTCGGACCAGTCGAGGTCGTCGAGGTTGTCGAGGAGCCGCTGCTGGTACTCCGTGATCCTGAAGAACCACTGGGCAATCCGGCGTTGCTCGACCGGGGTGTCACACCGCTCGCACCGCCCGCCGACGACCTGCTCGTTGGCGAGAACCGTCTTGCACGAGGGGCACCAGTTGACCGGGGCCTCCTTCCGCTCGGCGAGTCCCGCCTCGAAGAGCTTCAGGAAGACCCACTGCGTCCACCGGTAGTAGCCCGGGTCGGTGGTGTCGACCGTGTGGTTCCAGTCGAACATGCCTCCCATCTGCCGGAGCTGCCGGGTGAAGTTCTCGACGTTGCTCGGGATCAGGTCCATGGGGTGGACGCCGACCTTCAGCGCGAAGTTCTCGCTGTGGATTCCGAAGGCGTCGAAGCCGATGGGCTCGAAGACGTCGTGCCCGAGGAGCCGCTGGTAGCGGCCGTGCACGTCGGCGCCGGTGAAGGCGTAGATGTTGCCCACATGAAGTCCCTCGGCAGAGGGGTCGGGAAACATCATCAGGTTGTAGTAGGGGGCGGTGGAGCTCTTCAGCTCGTCGAGCGTGAAGGTTTGGCGGCATGGAACGCCACGCAGGCGCCCTGGCCGCCGGTGCGCAAC
>CAYORZ010000409.1:0-1878 GCA_964406485.1 uncultured Gemmatimonadaceae bacterium
GGAACTTGGATTCGACGAGTCCGACGAGGTCGTCGTCTACTGCCGGACGGGGATGCGCGCGGCGCACACCTATCTGGTGCTTCGGGCGGCCGGGTTCCAGAAGGTTCGCCTCTACGACGGATCGTGGCAGGAGTGGTCGATGAAGATGCTGGGGCAAGCTGATGACCACTGAGGCGATCATCGCTCCCGCGGACGGACGGGTGGCGCCGAGAGCGAGCCCGCCCTCCCGCAACGCGGCGCGGGCGCTCGCGGCCTGGGCGATCGCCGCCCTCGTGCTCGTCTGGGCCCTCGGAGCGGATGTCCTCTTCGCCCGGTTCTGGGCGTTCGGCCTCGCCTTCGGCTTCGTGCTGCAGCGCGGCCGCTTCTGCTTCGCATCGGCCTTCCGCGACCTCTTCCTGCTCGGCCACGGCCGCAACATGAAGGGCGTGCTGCTCGGCCTCGCCGTCGCGTCGATCGGCTTCGGCGTCGTGATGGCCCGGCAGATCCCGACCGCCGATTCGGGCTTCCTCCCTCCCACCGCGAACGTCCTGCCTGTCGGCGTGCACACCGCGCTGGGCGGGGTCCTCTTCGGCCTCGGGATGGTCCTCGCGGGCGGCTGCGTGTCCGGCAGCCTGTACCGCATGGCCGAGGGGTACGTCGGCTCGTGGGTCGCGTTCGGCGGCCTAGTCGTCGGGCTCCTCTTCTCGGGGTACACGTGGAACTGGTGGTGGGAGAACGTCATCTCGACCGCTCCGAGGATCTGGCTGCCCGCGTTCCTCGGACACGCCGGGGCGCTCGTCGTGACCCTGCTGGCGCTGGCCGCCGTGTTCGTCGTCGTCCTCTGGGTCGAGCACCGGGCCGGGATGGTGCTCCCGTCCGCCCAGCCCGCAGCCGGGATGCCGGAGAGCGTGACCGACGAGCTGAGGGTGCTGGGCCGGAAGGTGTTCGTCCAGGGCTGGCCCATCCTCATCGCTGGGGCGGTGCTCGGCGGCCTGAACGTCCTGCTCTTCGCGGCGCAGGAGCCGTGGGGCTTCACGGGGGAGATCGCTCGCTGGTCGGCCGACATGGCCGGATTCTTCGGCGCCGCGCCGCCCGCGCCCCAGGGGGTGACCGATCTCCCCGGGTGCGTCATGGTGCCATCGGACGGCTCGCTCGTGAACCACATGACCTTCATGGTCGTAGGAATGTGGGTCGGCGCCCTTGCCGGAGCCCTCGGCGCGGGAGAGTTCAAGCTGCGGGTTCCCAACCGGCCGGTCCGCTATGCGCAGTCGGCCGGCGGCGGGGTGCTGATGGGGTACGGTGCCGGGATCGCCATGGGGTGCACGATCGGGGCGTTCTTCTCCTCGATCCCCTCCCTGGCGATCAACGGCTGGGTGTTCGCGGTGTTTCTCGCGGTGGGCGCCTGGATGGGGACGCTGGTGATCAGCAGGATCGCCTAGCCGCTTGGTGTACTCGGAGCAGACGAGCGAGAGATGAAGACACTCGATGTGAGGGGCGAGATCTGCCCGTATCCGATGATGCGGACGGTGAGCGCCCTGAAGAAGCTCGGGCCGGACGAGAACGCGCTGGAAGTCGTGACCGATCACGCCCCCGCACTGGACACGATCCCGACGCAGGCGGCCAGACTCGGGTTCGAAACGGTGGTCGAGGAGGTGGGCGGGTCGGAGTGGCGGCTGATCCTCACCCGGAAGGGGGGCTGATCATGAGACTGATGACGCTTACGGCGGGGCTGTCGGCGTTTCTGGTGCTCGGGGGCTGCGGGGGCGGGGCGCCCGGGGCGGAGGGTGCGGGCGGCGAGGCTTTCGAAAGCGCCGCGGAGACGGCTGCTCAGACGCAGGCGCCCGGGCGGCCCGTCGCCGTGGCCGGCGGCGAGTACCGGGACATCATCGTCCCGGAGCT
>CAYORZ010000410.1:0-1862 GCA_964406485.1 uncultured Gemmatimonadaceae bacterium
TCGCGGGCCGCCCGACCCAGCGCCGCATCGGCCTCGCCCCACCCGCCGATCCACGCGGCCAGCACAGGAGCGAGCTCCTCGCGGACCTCGTCGCGCGTCGCCAGCCCACCCAGCGAGGGGAGGTCGACCGGGACGGAGACCGCTGGCACCGTCTCCGTGGCGACCAGCGCCGCGAGGGGGTCGGAGCCGGCGTCGCGGCATCCGGCGAGCGCGCCGAGTGCCAGGGCGAGGGCGCCCCCGGCGCGCAGCGCGGCCAACCGGGGCCGGCGCGGCCGCCGGGCAGACGGTCTGCGGGGGGTGGACGATCGCTGCCCCGCAGACGGCGGGGGCAGGGCGGCCGGGGGCCGTCGGGCAGACTGTGGCGGCCCGTCGAAGCGGACGGAGGGGGCAGGTGACATGCTCGCAAGTTATTCCGTCCCGGTTGCGCGACGCAAACCTTCCATCCGCGCGCCCATGGAGGAGCGTGCGGGGGGTGACACCTTGCTTGACCGGCGCACGGCCCCCCCCGTAGCTTCGGCAGCAGTGCTCCGGGACCGGATCGCGGTCCCCTTTCCCACACTGCACACACGCCGAGGTCGCTCATGTCGGAGAAGGTTCTCGTTCAGTACGAGGTGCGGGACAAGGTCGGAATCCTCACGCTCGACGACGCCCCGGCCAATACCTACACCTACGAGATGTTTCAGCAGTTCGACGCTGCCGTCCTGAAGGCGCGGATGGACACGGACGTCGAGGTGATCATGATCACGGGGGCCGGCGACAAGTTCTTCTGCGCCGGCGCCGACATCACCATGCTCAACGAGGCCGACCCCACTTTCAAGTACTATTTCTGTCTGCACGCCAACGAGACCCTCAACCGCCTCGAGCACACACCGAAGCTGGTGATCGCTGCCCTCAACGGGCACACCGTCGGCGGGGGACTCGAGATCGCCATGGCCGCCGACCTCCGGGTCGCGCGCAAGGACGCGGGGAAGCTGGGCCTCCCCGAGGTCAATCTGGGCGTGCTGCCGGGGACGGGGGGCACGCAGCGGCTCTGTCGCATCGTCGGAAAGTCGCAGGCCATCGAACTCATGGCCGAAGGCAACCTTCTCGACTTCGAGGAAGGGCTCGCCCGCAACCTCGTCAACTCGATCATCGAGGCCGACTCGGCCGACGACTTCCGCGCCCGCGCCCTCGACTACGCGAAGCGCTTCACCACGCCGCACAAGGCGACGAAGGCGGTGGGCAACATCAAGCGCGCCGTCCAGACCGGAATCGGACTCCCCTTCGAGCAGGCGCTCACCGTGGAGCGCGAGCTCCAGCAGCAGCTCTTCCAGAGCCACGACGCGAAGGAGGGACTCGCCGCGTACGTCGAGAAGCGGAAGGCGTCCTTCACGGGAACGTGATCCGGTGAGCCGCGAGCCGAGCACCCGACTCTGGATCCACGGCGAGGCAGTCGACGCCGCGTCGGGGCGCACCTTCGAGACCACGAACCCGGCCACGGGGGAACGGATCGCTGCCGTGGCCCGGGGGGACGCGGCCGACATCGACCGGGCGGTGGCGTCGGCGTGCGAGGCGATGGCGTCGCCCGGCTGGCGCGACCTCGACGGCCACCGTCGCGCCCGCCTGCTCTGGCGCCTCGCCGATCTCATCGAGGCCAACGCCGACGAGCTGGGCGCCCTCGAGACCGCCGACAACGGCAAGCCGTACTTCGAGTCGCGAAAGGTCGACCTGCCCAGCGTGGTGCAGAACTTCCGCTTCTTCGCCGGCCTGGCCGACAAGGTCGGCGGGTCGACGATCCCCGTTGCGGGTCCCTTCCTGAACTATACCCTCCGCGAGCCCGTCGGGGTCGTGGGGGCGATCGTCCCCTGGAACTTCCCCCTTTC
>CAYORZ010000411.1:0-1498 GCA_964406485.1 uncultured Gemmatimonadaceae bacterium
ACGTTGGGAAAGTCGAGTCCCTTGGCGATCATCTGCGTGCCGAGCAGGATGTCGACCTCGCCCCGCTCGACCCGGCCGAGGATCTCGTGGTGGGCCCACTTTCCCGACGTGGTGTCGACGTCCATCCGGGCGACCCTCGCGCCGGGAAAGGACTCCACCACGACGCGCTCCACCTGCTCGGTGCCGAGTCCCCGGAAGGAAAGGTCGGTCGAGCCGCAGCGCGCGCACCGCGAGGGGGCGGGCTCGTCGTGGCGGCAGTGGTGGCAGACGAGCCGCCCGGTACGGCGGTGGAAGGTGAGCGAGATGGAGCAGTTGGGGCACTCGCCGACGTCGCCGCATTCGCGGCACTGCACGAACGAGGCGTAGCCACGCCGGTTGAGGAGGAGGATCGACTGCTCTTTCCGTTCGAGGCGGGCGCGCACCGCCTGCACCAGGCGTTCGGTGAGCACGAGACCCGCCTCGGAGGTCGCTCCCCCGCTCTTCTTCGCCTTCTTCCGCTCCTCGCGGAGGTCGAGGAGGTGGACGGGCGGGAGGGGGCGGCCCGCCACCCGTTCGGGGAGCGAGACCCGCCGGTACTTGCCGGCCTCGGCGTTGGCCCAGCTCTCGAGCGACGGGGTGGCGCTGCCCAGCACGCAGACCGCACCCGTGAGCCGTGTACGGACAACGGCGAGGTCCCGCGCGTGGTAGCGTGGGGCGTCGGACTGCTTGTACGAGCCGTCGTGCTCCTCGTCGACGATGATCGCGCCCAGGTCGGCCACCGGCGCGAAGAGGGCCGACCGCGCCCCGACGGCTACCGTCCGCTCCCCCCGGCGCAGCTGCCGCCAGGCGTCGTGGCGCTCCCCATCGGAGAGGGCGGAGTGGAGCACCGCCACCCGGTCGCCGAACCACCCGCGGAAGCGGGTCACCGTCTGGGGGGTGAGCGAGATCTCGGGGACCAGGACGATCGCCCCCTTTCCCTGCGCCAGCACCGCCTTGAGCACCTCGATGTAGACGCGCGTCTTGCCCGAGCCGGTGATCCCGTGCAGGAGGACGGGACGGGGCGAGTCGGAGGCGATCTCGGCGTCGATGACGGCGACGGCGCGCCGCTGGTGGTCAGTGAGCGGGTGATTCACGGGGGTCGGGGGATCGCGGTCGGCGAAGGGATCGCGCACGACCTCTTCGTCGATCACCTCGACCACCCCCTTCGCCTCGAGCCCCGCCACGACGGAACGCGAAAAACCGCCCACCTCGAGCATGTGGGCGAGAGTGAGGCGTCCGCCCGCGTCTTCGAGGGCGGCCCACGCCTCGCGCTGCCGGGGGGCGCGCCCGAAGAGGTCGTCGCGCTCGGCGAGGTCGGGGAGCGCGCGCGTCGTCCGCACCACCCGGTGGGTCTTCACGGTGGGCTCGCGGGGCGGAACCGTCTCGTGTCGCACGACGCCGGCAGCCTTCAGTGCGCGGATCTCGGGCCAGACCGACCCCATGCCGAGCCGCTTCCGGAGGGTGGCAACGCGTTGCAGTC
>CAYORZ010000411.1:1508-1861 GCA_964406485.1 uncultured Gemmatimonadaceae bacterium
CGACCAGACGTCGCTGCCGAGACGTCAGCCCCGGAGGGGGCTCGGCGGCGAGTCCGATGTAGTCGCGAGACACGTCGGTCAGGACCGCCGGCTGGGTCGCGGCGAGGGCAAGCCCGGGAGGAGCCGCGTAGTAGCGGGCCATCCAGCGGCAGAGGTGGAGCAGATCGGGGGCGACCGAAGGAACGTCGTCGAGCACGTCGAGGATCGGGCGCACACGGGTGACCCCCTCGTCCGACCCCTCCCCCACGACCCACCCGATCCGCTCCTGCCGGCCGAAGGGCACGCGCACCCGACTTCCGGGCGGCGGCGGAGGGCCCTCGATCGCGTAGGTAAACGTCCCGTGGATCGGCACG
>CAYORZ010000412.1:0-1848 GCA_964406485.1 uncultured Gemmatimonadaceae bacterium
GCGGGGCTGACGAGACTCGAACTCGCGACCTCCGGTGTGACAGACCGGCACTCTAACCGACTGAGCTACAGCCCCTGACCATCCCTGCAGCGGATCAGCCCTGCCTCCGCTTCCTGCACCTGCGCGGCGCGCCGCCCTTCGGGCGGGCACCCGATGCCCCGACGGGGAATCGAACCCCGATTCCCACCTTGAAAGAGTGGTGTCCTGACCATTAGACGACCGGGGCGCCCCTGACGTCGACAGGCCCGGAGGGACTCGAACCCCCAACCGCCGGTTTTGGAGACCGGTGCTCTACCAATTGAGCTACGGACCTCTTGCCTCGTCCCTACTCGGCGCCGGCGCCCCAGACGTCGTCTCTCATGGCCAGGGACGGAATCGAACCGCCGACACCATGATTTTCAGTCATGTGCTCTACCAACTGAGCTACCTGGCCTCGACAAAAAAACCGCCCGGGCCGATCACCTGGCACGGGCGGGATGGTCCGGGAAGACTGCGCCTCTAGCGGCTTCCCTTCCCCGCCCCCGCACGCGGGCTCCACGTATCGGACACCGTCCAGAGAACCGACGTACGAAGCAAGCGCCCTCTCTCACCTGTCCTGACGTGGGAAGCGCCGCCACCCGGCGGCGCTTCGAAAATAGCGGGGGCAGGATTCGAACCTGCGACCTTCGGGTTATGAGCCCGACGAGCTACCAGACTGCTCCACCCCGCAACAGGGTCCCCAGTATACCCTGAAGCGGTGGGAGGTGTCAACTCCCCATCGCTTCCCTGGAGCTCGGCCCTCGTCCTGCCACCGCCCGCGGTAACAATTCAAGCAACGAGGGCGTATGCTTATGCACCCGGACCCCTTCGAGGGGCGCGAGGCGATCCCCAACGCACCGCGACGCACCGGTGTCAGGCTGTATGGGCACCGCCGAACGGCGGGGGGAGTCGCATCTCACGTATCTCTGCGGACTCCAGGGGTCCGCTTGCGCTGGAGGAATACAACCGATGCAGAACACCAACGAAACGACGCCGGCAGGCGAGGGCCCGGTGCCGGGAAGCGCCGGGGCAGACGAGCAGGAGACGGCTGCGTCCGAGGCGGCCGCTCAGGACAGCGAAGCACGGGATGCCGATACCCCCGACGCCACGCCAGGCGACGCGGATCAGGGCGAAGCGCCGAGCGCCCCGCGGGTCAACGCCGTCGGACTGATTGCCGCCGCCGGCCTGGGTGCGCAGGGCTCGGAGCTTTCCCAGGCGCTCGGAAGCGCCCACGCGGTCCGCGTCTTCCGCCGCCTGGAACTCGCCGGCAATGCCCTGGAGGTTCTCGCTCCCGACACCCTGATCGTCGGCTACGCCGAAGGGGTCACGGGGGCGCACCGGCTCATCGGGGTTGCACGGGGCCTGAGAATTCCCGTGGTCATCGCGCTCATCGACGCCCCCGAGCTCACGTCGGTCGACCGCGCACTCCGCGCGGGCGCGCACGACGTCGTTCCGTACCCCCACTCGGCCGCCGACATCCTGGTGCGCCGGCAGGTCCAGCTGCAGACCCGCGCGACCGGACCTGATCCGATCGAGATGGCCGGCCGCCACGTCTCCCTCGGCCCCCTCACGATCGACCTCACCATGCGTCAGGTGGTCGACGGCGGACAGCCCCTCAATCTCACGGGGCGGGAGTTCGAGCTGCTCGTCCGCCTCATGAAGCATCAGGGCGACATCGTCACGCGCGAGCAGCTGATCGAGGACATCTGGGGTCCCGGGGGGACCGATGCCGTGCTCGATGCGACCGTTCACCGCCTCCGGCGCAAGCTGAAGCGGAAGGTCGGCGACGAGGAACTCGTGACCACCGTCAGGGGACGGGGATACCGCATC
>CAYORZ010000413.1:0-1847 GCA_964406485.1 uncultured Gemmatimonadaceae bacterium
GTGCCGGACGGTGTCGTCGTGCCGGACGGTGTCGTCGTGCCGGACGGTGTCGTCGTGCCGGACGGTGTCGTCGGGCGGCACGGTGACGTCGCGCCGGACAGCGACGTGGTCGGCGCCGAACTCGCGAACGCTCGGGGCGCCTTCGTCGCGGGTCGAGGTGGGCCGCGCGTCCGTCGATTCCTTCGCCTCCCGTCGGACGAGTCGGGCGGCGAGCTTCAAACTGGAGAGGCCATGAAACAGTCGTCGATGTATGGGCAAGAGGAGCTCCTCGCAGCGGTAGAGAAGCTGGCGCGGGAGGCCTCGGAGAAAATCTTGGGAGTGTACGCCTCGGACTTCGACTCTGCGGAGAAGGCGGATCGCTCGCCGCTCACGGAGGCCGATCTGCTCTCCCACGCGACGATCACCTCCGGTCTCGCTCGCCTCACGCCGGACATCCCGGTGCTCTCGGAGGAGTCCGGAGCCATCCCCTACTCCGAGCGGGCTCGCTGGCAGCGCTACTGGTTGGTGGACCCCCTGGATGGGACGAAGGAGTTCATCATGAAGAATGGTGAATTCACCGTCAACATCGCGCTCATCGAGGAGCAGCGGAGCGTCCTGGGGGTCGTGCACGTGCCGGTCAGCGGCGTCACGTTCTTTGCGGCGCGGGGTCGGGGCGCCTTCAAACGAGAACCCGGAGACGGAGCGGTCCGACGCATCACGACGCGCAAGGTGGATCCGGCGCGCATCGTCGTCGCGGGCAGCCGCTCCCACGGGGGGGGCGCCCTGGACGACTTCGTGCGGCGCCTCCCGGGGAATGTCGAGCTCATCAGCCGCGGGAGCTCTCTGAAGCTTTGCCTCGTCGCCGAGGGGGAGGCGGACATCTACCCGCGCTTCGGCCTGACGTCGGAGTGGGACACGGCGGCGGCCCAGGCGATCGTCGAGGAGGCGGGCGGCGTCGTGCTCGATCTCTCCTTCGAGCCACTGCGCTACAACGCGAAGGAAGACATCCTCAACCCGTGGTTCGTCGTGCTGGGCGACACCTCGTTCGGTTGGAGGGAACCATGGCTCGCGGCGCAGGCGAGCGCGGCTCAGGCCAATGCCTGACCGCCGGGGCTCCTCTCACCGGCGGGCGCTTCGAACCGAGGATGAACCGAGGGGCGCTCTCTGGCGGGGCAACGGCGGGGAAACGACGGCTTTTCTCATTACTGGAGAAGGATGCCGGAGATGGAAAGCGCCCCAGGGAACTGCGGACGGACCGTCGGGCTTCGAGGGGGTCAATGGCCCGACGTCCAATCGGTCCAGTCGGTAATCCTCTATTATAGCTGAAAGTCACCCCGAGGGCTCACGAGACCCCATCAATCGTCCTTGCGAAGAGTCGGTCTTCCCCCCACAGTGCACGTGAAACACCTCCAGGTACGCACTGCGTTGGTGCGAGGCGATCTGGTGGCACTCGATGATGGGGCGTGGCCATGGCTTCGTATCATGATGAACTTTCGACACCCGCTGAGTCTCCGGGGGGACGTCGCTCTCTCGTGGCGCTCGGCGCGTTGATCGCGGGGCTCGGTGCCCTCGCGGTCTTGGCTTGTACCTCCGGCGACGAGGGGTCTCGTCGTCCCCAGGGAGAAAAACCGGCGGAAGGGACCGGCGGGCTCCTCGAGGTCGGCGAGGAGGAGGAGAATGAAATCATCGAAGTGGGCGTCGGTGAGATCAATCCCGACCCCCACGCCTTCCCGGCCGATCCCCTCGTCGCAGAAGGGATCAGCCCCGCGGAGACGGAGGTGTTCGCGGATCCCGAGCAGTTCTCTCCCGGCGTCTGCGTCCATGAACCGCACCTGTCGGACGCCAACGGCGTGGGCGCTCTCTTCCCC
>CAYORZ010000414.1:0-1835 GCA_964406485.1 uncultured Gemmatimonadaceae bacterium
GGCAGCCATCGCCCTGGGGGCGCGGAGCTGGGCTGCACTCAAGGTCGTGCCGCTCCTCTTCGGTGTCGCGGCGCTGGGGGGGGTGGTCGCGTGGGGGTGGCGCCGCCGGGGTCCGCCCTGGGGGGTCGGCGCCGCCCTCGCGACGGCGTGGTCGGCGGCCTTCCTCGGCCACGTCCACCACCTCCTCTCCGACGTCCCGCTGCTCGCCTTCACGATGCTGGCGCTGGCCCTGGTCGAGCGGCGCCGCGACGACCGGCTCCTGCGGGGCGCGCCGCCCGCGACGGAGGACGAGCCCGAGGGGCCCGGTGCGCGCCCGGGCGTTCCGGGGGTGGGGGCGGGGGTCCTTGCCCTCGTCTTCGCGGGCCTCGCCTGGTTCACCCGTTCCGCCGCCCTCCCCCTCCTTCTCGCCCTCGGCGCGTGGCTCCTCGTCACCCGGGCGTGGAAGCTCGCCCTCGGGGCTGCCGTGGCCCTGGGCCTCCCCACCCTCTGGTGGCTGGCCCGGGCCCGGGGGGCGGTGAGTGACGGCGCCTACGCGCGGGAGTTCTGGATGGTCGATCCCTACCGTCCCGAACTGGGCGAGATCGGCCCCGCCGGGCTCGTCCCGCGCGCCCTCGAGAACGGGGTGGGCTACCTGGTGGACCACCTCCCCGCGGCGCTCGCCGGGGCGAGTCCGGGGGCGGGGACCCTGGGACTGCTCCTCGGGCTCCTCGCCGTGGCAGGGTGGGGGAGGGCGGCGCTGCACCGGCCGGGCGCGGCCGAGTTCTTCGTGCCCCTCTACCTGGGGGTGATCCTGGTCTGGCCGGTGGTCTGGTCGGGCGACCGCTTTCTTCTTCCGCTCCTCCCGATCGCCTTCGTCCACGCCGCCGAGGCGGTGGCCGCCGGGGTCGCCCGCCTCCGCGCGGAAGCGGTCCCGCCGGTCCTCGCCGCGGCGGCCGCGGCACTCCTGATCGTCCAGGGCGGGGGGGTGGCCGGGATCGCGCGCCACGCCGCCGACTGTCGCGCGGTGGTCCGGGCCGCAGGGCCGTGGGCGTGTTCGGGAGTGGGGATGGTGCAGTTCACCGAGGCAGCCCGGTGGGCGGGCCGCGCCCTCCCGGAGGGGGCCGTGACGCTCACCCGCAAGCCGCGGATCTGGTACGCCATGGGGGGCGGACAGACCCGCACCTACCCCTTCCTCGCCGATCCCGACACCCTCCTGGCTGCGGCGGCCCGCGCGGGCGCGTCGTACCTCGTCCTCGACGCCGTGGCGAGCCAGGCCCGCCTCGTCGCGGCCGCCATCGTGGCCCGTCCCTCGGCCTTCTGCACCGTGGCGAGTTTCGGGGGGGAAGGGGGCGCCCCGCGGACCGAGCTGCTGGGGATCCTCCCGCAGGGGAGCACTCCGCCCCCGGCGGGGATGGGCGACACGGTCGTGCTCGAGGCGTGCCCCCCCGGTTTCCGAGGCGAGGGGGCAGCCCTCGAGCCCTACCGCTCCTCGATGCCGATCCCGATCCTCGACGACTCGTCGTCGCCGTAGAGGAGTCCCAGCATCACCCCGAAGGCGAGGTGGTCGACCAGGCTCTCCTCTCCCGTCTCGGCGCGGTCCAGGAGGGGCGAGACGAGGGGAACCCGCCGCCAGGGCGCGTGGTGACCGGCCACCCCGCCCACCCCCCCCCACGGGGTGAGAAGGTATTCGAGCACGCCGTAGCCGGCGCCACGGAGGGCGGGCGGGCCCGGAAGGCGCGGGTCGGTGAGTGCGGCGTGCAGAAGTCCGCGCGCGGCCCCGGCGAGGAGGCGGTCGACCACGGCGTCATCGGCGTCGTCCTGCGCGTCGGCTCCGGTGAGGAAAGGAACGAGAAGCC
>CAYORZ010000415.1:0-1834 GCA_964406485.1 uncultured Gemmatimonadaceae bacterium
TGCCCCCAGACGCCCCCACGCGAGGCGACGCCGAAGAGGTGGTTCGCTCTGCTCGGCGCGGGCGTGACCTCACCGATCAGCTCCTCTCCTTCAGCCGTCGTCGGACGGCCGAACCCACCGTCCTCGACCTCAACGAGGTGGTGTCGTCGTGCCGGCGGCTGGTCCAGCGGCTCCTCGAGGAACGCGTCTCGTTCGAGACCCGCCTCTCGCCGGCGGCCGGCCTCGTGCGCATCGATCGCACCGAACTCGAGCAGATCATCGTGAATCTGGCCCTCAACGCCCGCGACTCGGTGTCGGGACCCGACGGCGCCGTCCGGGTCGAGACGGGGCATGTCGACCTCGAACTCCCCCTCGACGCCGAGCCGGAAGCGATCCCCCCGGGGCGGTGGGAAACCCTGGCGGTCACCGACAACGGGGCCGGGATGGATGTGGGACTCCGGCTGCGGATCTTCGAGCCCTTCTTCACGACCAAGGCGGTGGGCAGGGGGACGGGCCTCGGCCTCTCGACCGTCTACGGCATCGTGAAGCGCGTCGGCGGCTTCGTGCGTGTCGACAGCCGGCCCGGCCACGGGACGACCTTCACCGTCCACCTCCCGCCGGCCGCAGGCGAGGCGCCCGCCCCCGAGCCCGTGGAGGCCCGCCCGGCGCGAGGGTCGGAGACCGTCCTCCTGGTCGAGGACCAGGATCAGATCCGCTCCCTCCTCGCCCGGCAACTCCGGCGGAGCGGCTTCGAGGTGATCGAGGCGGCCAACGGCCACGAGGCGCTCTCGCGCTGGCGGGCCGACCCCGACGCCATCGACATCGTCGTCTCCGACGTCATCATGCCGATCATGGACGGCCCCACGATGGTTGCGCAGGCCCGCGCGGCCCGCCCCGATCTCCCGGTGATCTTCGTCTCGGGCTACCCGGGAGCGGCCGACCCCGCCGAGCGCGAGGTCCCGCTCCCCGAGGCGCCTCTCCTCCGCAAGCCCTTCGCGGCTGCCGAACTCGTCGCCACGATCCGCGCCACACTCGACCGCTGACCCCCGCCGGGTCTACTTCACGAAGAGCATGTCGCGGTAGGTCGGGATCGCCCAGAGGTCGTCGGGTACCATCTTCTCCAGCTCGTCGGCGTGGCGGCGCACGGCCGCCATCGCGGGGATGATGTTGGTGCGCATGTGCTCGGCCTTCGCGTGCACGGAGTCCCCGCCGAGCTCCGCATTCTGCTCGGCCAGTGTCTCGAGGGCCGCGATGAGCTGCTCGAGGCTCTCGGCCAGGGCTTTCGCCGTCCGTTCCAGCCCCTTCGCGGGGAGCCCCGCCTCCTTCGCCCGCCCCATGCTCTCGACCAGTTCGGTGAGGTAGCGGCTGGCGGCCGGCAGGATCATCGTCCGGGCCATTTCGGCCGCCGTCTCTCCCTCGATGTTCACCGTGAGAAAGTACTGCTCGACCATGATCTCGTGGCGCGACGCGAGTTCCCGGCCGGTGAGCACGTTGTAGCGCTCGAAGAGGGCGACGTTCTTCTCCGCCATCAGCGAGGGGAAGGCGTCGAGGGTGCTCCGGTAGTTCAGGAGTCCCCGCCGCTCGGCCTCTGCCACCCATTCCTCACTGTAGCCGTCGCCGTTGAAGATGATGCGCTTGTGACGCGAGACGTCGTCGGAGAGGAGGGCGCGGAGGGCGTCGCGGATCGGTGCGCCCTCGTCGATGCGGGACTCGAGTTCGGTGATCAGTTCGTCGATCGATTCCGCGACGATCGTGTTGAGCACCGTGGCCGGAAACGAGATGCTCTGGCTGGCGCCCAGCGCCCGGAACTCGAACTAGTAGCCCGTGAACGCGAACGGCGACGTGCGGATGCGGA
>CAYORZ010000416.1:0-1829 GCA_964406485.1 uncultured Gemmatimonadaceae bacterium
GCTGCTGGAGACCGATCCGGAGTGGCACGACGGCGAGATCATCGGCTCCCAGCGTTCGACCCCGAAGCCCACCTCGGTCTGAGACGACCCGGGGATACCCGCGAGATCATCCAGGAGGGAGCATCCGCATGTCCACCGACCGCCTGTCGCCCTCGTCCCCGCCACAGGACACCGTCACCCCCGAATGGATCGACAGTCACCTGCCCGGTGTCTTCGCCCGAGGCCACCAGTGGCTCGTGGTAGGCCAGCAAGCGACCATCGACGCCGTGATCGAGGCGGCAGCGGTGGAGCCCGGGGATCACGCCCTCGATATCGGCGGCGGCTCGGGCATCCCGACCCTGGAGCTGGCACGCCGGGTCGGGCCGTCCGGCCGCATCATCGCTGTCGAGCCCTCACCGGTCCTGATCGACGCGATGACGCGCAATGTCGAGGCGGCGGGCCTCGAAAATGTCGACATCGTGCAGGGCAGCGCCGCCGACCTCCCCTTCCCCGAGGCCTCATTCGACGCGGCGACCTGCCACTTTGCCGCGATGTTCTTCCCGGATCTCCGGGGCGACCTGGCGAGCATCCGGCGCGTGCTGCGTCCGGGCGCCAGGGCCGCCTTCGCCGGCTGGGGGCCGCTCGAGGACAACACCCACCTCCAGCCGTTCTTCGGGATCCTCGCCCGCCATCTCGGTCCCCGCCCCCAGCCGGCGAACCCGAGGGAGGCGCCGTGGCCGATGCGCTTCGCCGAAGCCGGCACACTCGCGGCCGCCCTCGAGGCGGCCGGCTATGAGGATGTCCGGGAGGAGCAACCGACGGTGCGCATAACGTGGCCCGGCCCGCCGGAGACCCTGAAGACCTTCTGGATGGAGATGGCGAATCCCGGTCCGGAGGTCTCGCCCGACACGCGCGCGGAGATCGAGCGCGACATCCTCGCGCATCTGCACTCGGTTGCGGACGATGCCGGCCTGCACTTCACCGCCCGCGTCACCGTGGGTTCGGGCAGAGCGCCTGCCTAGCCAGAACCCTGTCGCGCCGAGGACACCTACGCGTCAAAGACTCGCTGGTGCGTGCACCAGCGAGTCCTGTGTGCAGTATGATCTTCACGTCACACCTTCCATAGGGCGACTCCCCGCCCGCGGGTCCCTGTTTGTCGTCTCGTTCTCACAGGATCGACATTCACGAAAACAGGAGGCACGACATGTACGGCACGATCGCGAGGATGCGCGTCCTTCCCGGCAAGGAAGCCGAGCTCGAGCAGGTCATCACGCAGGGCGCACGCGAAATACCCGGGGTCCTCTTCGCCTACGTTTATCGGCTCGACGACAGCCCGCAGGACCTCATGCTGGTCGTCGGATTCGACGGCAAGGATACATACCACACCAATGCGCAGAGTCCCGAGCAGCACGAGGCCTACGAGGCGTATCGCGCCCTCCTCGAGGCCGATCCCGAGTGGCACGACGGCGAGATCATCTTCTCGCAGATCGCGGAGGGCAGCGCCAGCGTTTGACCTCAGCGAGGCTTTCCTGGCATTGGTGACACCCGGGTCGGGGAGAGACATGCCCCGGCCCGCCAGCCGCCTGCATCTAGCTGGGTGTGGTCGCGGTTGACAGAGCGCGAGCAATCAGCTGCTTCAGCAGTGGCACCTTGTAGCCGTTCTTCGCGAGCGGGGTCGCCTCTGCCAGCGCGGTGTCGGCGACCCGCTCGAAGAGCTCCGGACTCGGGTTCGTCCCGGCGAGCATCGCCTCGGCTACCTCCGCCCGGACCGGCACCGTCGCGACACCCCCGAGTACCAGGCGGGCACTGGCGATGCTGGCACCATCCATGGTGACACTTGCCCCGACACT
>CAYORZ010000417.1:0-1824 GCA_964406485.1 uncultured Gemmatimonadaceae bacterium
CTCGATCACCACTCGGGCGCAAGCGACCACGACATCGGGATCCGCCGAAAAGGTGCGCTCCTTCACGGCCAGTGGACCCTCCGGGCGGCTACCGAGGTCAAGGACCGGCGCGAGGTTGCCGTCGATCCCCGCGGCGGCCAACTCTCGCGCCTGGGCCCGGGCCGCAACCCGTTGCTCGTCCGGCGTGAGGGCCGCGAAGGCGGTAGCCGACGGCAGAGAGTCCGCAAAGCCGTGCTCCGGCCGAAAGCGCGCCACCTGTCCGCCCTCCTGATCAACCAGGATCACCACACCGCCCCCCAGACGCCGGCGCAGATGGTCACACAGGGCTCGCACCTGCCCGGGAGCCGTCACGTTACGGACTGCAGCCCGCCGTGCCTGTGACCCCTCGATCCCCTCGCCGAGCAGCGCCCGGTAGCGCGGCACATCGACATCAAAGAGCACGATGCTCCCCACGCCGACCGAGGCACACAGGTCGAGGTCGGCTTCGAGCTGCGGGTCACCGGGATGCGCACCGCGGACACCCACACAGAGCAGGGCGCCGGCCCGACGGAGGGCGTCGCCTGCGGGGTGGTTCATGATCCAACCGCCCTTGCGCGGCCAACTCTACCCCCCGCAGTGTTCTTGACGGTGCCCCCAGGCCGGGCCACCCCCAGTGGACAGAATCCATCACACCGCAGAGCGAGGGGCTGGGCGGGTGGTGCGGTGAGCGAAAAATTGCCACGGAGGAGCAAGATCATGGCCTCGGAAGAATGGAAAGGCGGCCCGCCGAGTGCCCGGACGGCGCGTCATCGGACTCGGCTCGTCGGTCTCGTGGAACGAAATCGGCACACGATGGTGCGCTTCGCCCATTCGCAGTTGGCTTCCGGGCTGCTCGATGCCGAGGATGCGGTGCAGGACGCGCTCGTCGTACTGTTGGAACGCGTCCGCGTCTGGCCTGATTCGGAGACCGAGACCCTCGCGATCGTCCTGCACCACATCAAGAACGTTGCTCGGAACCGGAGGCGGCGCAACCAGCTCCGGAGCCACTTCCCGCTGGACAACCATGAGCCGGCGACCACCGCCGATCCCTGGCTGGACGCATGGCGGATCCGCGTACGGCGATGCATTTTCGAGGCATTAGAGGGTCTGACCGAAGCGGAACACAGCGTCATCACGATGTGGCTGTCAGGTATGTCGTACCTGGAGATCGCCCATCATCGCGACTGCAGCGTCAATACCGTCAAGGTACTCCTGCGACGGGCCCGCCTGCGATTGCAGGAGGCCCTTGAGGCCGTGGCTCGCGACAAACCAGACCCGAGCGCCTGACCGACCGTCGTAACCCTTTCCCGGGTGCTCGAGACCTGAAGGGATACCCGGCGCTGGCGCGCGTTGGGCACCACACTTCTCGATGGAGGCATATCATGACAACCGACATTTCAGTTTCGAGGGTCCTGCAAATCGTCTTCGTGGTCGGCGCGCTCGCTGCGGCGGGGTTCACGCCTGCTCCCATGCCGGAGGCCGTGAGGGTCGGTTGCCAGGGCGGGGCGACGGGCGACAGCGCTTGGTGCTGCGCGTGCAACGAGGAGTACTGCGGTCCGGTGGAACACTCTGGTCTCTGGGAGTGCGACCAGCCGGGCGTGTGTGAAAGCCCTCCCTGTGCGGTGGTCGAGTGAGCCCCCCCCTGCACAGGGACCCCGGTCGTAACACAATACGCACGGCCAAGGCTCCCGTCGTGATCGGCGTGATCCTCCTGTGCGCTTGTGGTGGGGACCAAGAAAGAGCCGAGACGACGCTTCAAGCGAGTGATTCGGCGGGGGTGTCGGTGATCACGCATCCCTCCGCATC
>CAYORZ010000418.1:0-1820 GCA_964406485.1 uncultured Gemmatimonadaceae bacterium
GCCATCATCCGCTCGGAATCGACGGTGTTCTTGTCGCAGCCGAGGGTGACGAGGGCGATGCGGGGACCGTCTTCCGGCCCCTCGACCGGGGGGGCGAAGGCAGCGGCGGGGGCCACGGTGGGTGCGACATCGGGGCGGACCGGGGTGGCGTGCACCGGAAAGACCGGAAGCTCGCGGATCCGGCCCACATTGCCGCGCGGGGGAGCGGTCATTCGTTGGTCACCACATCGACGCCGGGGGGCGGAGTGAAGCGGAAGTGGTCGGCCGCCAGGGCCGGGTCGAGGGTCAGGTCCGAGAGCGTCACCAGGCGGATGAGCCCGTTGTCTTCGGTGATCTCGATGCGGCGGATCAGGTGGGCGGAGGGGTCGATCCAGAGGCGGGCGCTGACCAGCCCGCGGGGGGCGCGCGGCGTCAGGTGCAGCCGCACCGTCGCCCGTCCGTCGACCTCCTCTTCTCCCTCGCGAACGACGGTATAGCGCTCGGCAGGCTCGGAGAGGAATTCGCGGAAGAAGTCCATCCCCCCCCGGGTCTCGTCGAGCGAGAAGCGCAGTACCTGCGTCGGGTCGAGGCTCTTGTAGAAGACCCAGAACCACTCCCCGTCGGCCACCACGGCGTCACCGTCGGGATCGACGAAGTCCATCCGGAAGAGGTTGGGGCGCTTCTGACACAGTCTGCCCTCGCTCCACTTCGATTCGCCGAGGATCGGGTTGTCGAGCAGCTGCTCGAAGTCGGCGCAGAGGGCGTCGAGGCGGGCGTACCGTGCCGAGGCCGCCTCGAGCACCGCAGTCCCCGACTCCTGGGCGCCCGCGGCACCGGCCGCCCCCAGGAAGGCGGTCGCGAGAAGAATCGATCGGAGGGTGTGCATCGGAAGTGCCGGGACGAGGACGACAGGGACAACAGGGGGAACCAGGGTGATCCTACACGAGGAATCACGCTCCGGATCCGAACATCTGGTCGAGCTCGTCGAGGGTCACCAGCACTTCGCGGGGCCGCGACCCGTCCTGCGGACCGACGATCCCCGCCTCTTCGAGCTGGTCGACGATGCGTGCGGCGCGTCCGTACCCGATGCTCAGGCGACGCTGGAGGAGCGAGGTCGAGCCCCCCTGGTTCTGGATGCACACCTCGGCAGCGTCGCGGAAGAGGTCGTCCCACTCCCCCGAGATCCCGTCGGTCATTCCCTCATCCATCCGCTCATGCTCGCGGAGTTCCTCGAGAATGTCGGGTTCGGCGAAGGCCGGAGCGAGGAAGGGTTCCCCGTCGGCCTCGGCCCGCGCGCTCCGCTCGCGATACCACCCGATGAGCCGGTCGGTGTCGTCGGTCGAGAGGTACGCCCCCTGGATCCGCACCGGCTCGCTCTCTCCCGGGGGAAGAAAGAGCATGTCGCCGTTGCCCAGGAGGGCCTCGGCCCCGTTCTGGTCGAGGATCGTGCGCGAGTCCGTCTTCGACGCGACCCGAAACGCGATACGGGTCGGGAAGTTGGCCTTGATGAGCCCCGTGATCACGTTCACCGAGGGACGCTGGGTGGCCACGATCAGGTGGATCCCGATCGCCCGCGCCTTCTGGGCGAGCTGGGCGAGCGGCCGCTCGACCTCGGACTGCACCTGCATCATGAGGTCGGCGAGTTCGTCGATGACCACGACGATGTAGGGGAGCGGCCCGCGGTGCTCCAGCGTCTGTGCGGAGCCGTCCCCCTCGCCGCCGGCCGCGGCCGCCTCGCCCTCTCGCCGGCGCAGCCGCCGGTTGTATTCGGCGAGTGACCGTACACGCAGATCAGCGAGCAGCTGGTATCGGCGCTCCATCTCCAGCACCTTCTGGATGGC
>CAYORZ010000419.1:0-1813 GCA_964406485.1 uncultured Gemmatimonadaceae bacterium
CTCGGTGCGGCTCGCTGTCGACGGGCTCCGGTGCGCGTCGTGCGTCTGGGTGACCGAAAACGTCCTCCAGCGCACCCCCGGCGTGGTCGAGGCGCAGCTGAGTCACGGATCGGGGCGCGCGCGCCTGCGATGGGACCCCGCCCGCACCTCCCTTCCGGCCCTGGCGCGCACGATCTCGACCCTCGGCTACACCCCGCGGCTCCTCGGCGAAGAGGCGAAGCCGGACCGGGATCTCGTGGTCCGACTGGGGGTTGCCGCGTTCGGAGCGCTCAACGTCATGCTCCTGGCCGCGGCGCTCTACACCGGGTGGTTCGACACGATGGATGCGCGCTTCGTCACCCTCTTCCACTGGCTGGCGCTGGGCACCGCCACCCCGGTGGCGCTCTGGTCCGCCGTCCCCTTCTTCCAGGGGGCGTGGAGCGGGCTCCGGCACGGCATGCTGCACATGGACCTGCCGATCGCCCTCGCCGTCGCGGCGCTCTACCTCCACGCGGTCGTGGCGATCGTCTTCGGCCTCCAGGAGACGCTGGGCGAACCCTACCTCGATTCGCTCACCATGATCGTCGCCCTCCTCCTCGGGGGACGTCTGCTGGAATCGCGGGGGCGGCGCCGGGCCGCCGAAGCGGCGGTGGCGCTGGCGGCGGTTGTCCCGGCGACGGGGCGGCGGGTGGACGAGGACGGGTCGGTGGCGGTGGTCTCGGCCGACCGGCTCGCACCGGGGGACCGCGTCGTGGTCGGCCCCGGAGAGGAATTCGCGGCCGACGGGGTGGTGGCCGAGGGGAGCGGCGTGGTGCGCCTGGCGCTCCTCACCGGAGAGGCCGATCCCGTTCCGGTCGCGCCCGGGGACCGCGTCTTTGCCGGCACACTGCTCGAAGACGGCGCCCTCGAGGTGCGGGTGACGGCCGTCACCGACGAGACGGTGGTGCGGCAGATGGCCGAGGAACTCCGGCGGGCGGCCGACCGCGACACCGCCCCCACCGCCGCCGACCGCATCGCCCCGTGGTTCACGGCCGTCACCCTCGTCGTCGCCACGGCCACCTTCATCATCTGGCTCGGTATGGGAGGGACGCCCGTCGCCCTCCGCGCCGCCGTCGCGGTGCTGGTCGTCGCCTGCCCCTGCGCCCTCGCCCTGGCGCACCCCCTCTCGGCGGCGGCCGGCCTGGGGGCGGCGGCCCGCAGGGGACTCCTCTTCCGCGACTCCGACGCCCTCCTCGCCCTCGCCGATGTCGATCTGGCGGCCCTCGACAAGACGGGGACCGTCACGGGTGGAGAGATGGTCGTCACGGAGGCCGACGACGCGACTCTCCGCATCGCCGCGGGGCTGGAGCGCTACAGCGTGCACCCGATCGCGCGGGCGGTGCTCCGCGAGGCGGGCGCCCGCGGGATCCCCCTCCCGGCGGCCGACGACGTGCGCGAGGTGGCCGGCGAAGGGGTGAGCGGGCGCGTCGACGGACGCCTCTGGCGGCTGGAGCGTGGCGCCCCGGGAACGGTCGATCTCGTCGCCGACGACGGGGAGCGGCGTCCGATCCATCTCGGCGACCGCCTCCGCAGCGATTCCGGCGCCGCGGTGGCCGACCTCCGCGCCCTCGGCCTCGAGGTCGTGCTCCTGACCGGTGATGCCCCGGAGCCCGCCCGCGCGATGGCGACCGGGGCGGGAATCCCCGTGGTGCGCGCCCGGCAGACGCCGCTGGAGAAGGCCCGCTGGATCGAGGAACGGGAACGGGAGGGGCAGAAGGTCGTCTTCGCCGGCGACGGGCTGAACGACGGGCCGGCGCTCGCCGCGGCCACGGTGGGCGTCGCCATGGGGAGCGGA
>CAYORZ010000420.1:0-1807 GCA_964406485.1 uncultured Gemmatimonadaceae bacterium
GGGGACGGTGCCTCCCGATGGAGTCCGGATTCCGCGAGCTTTTGGTCCCGAGGGACTGATGGTACGCGAGGTGACCGATGAGTACGACGTGCAGACGCTGATCGTGGAATGGCTCCCCGCCGAGGCCGGGTAGCGGTGCCGCTCCGGGCCGAACTCGCCGCAAGGGTCAGGGACGCGGCCCGCGCCGTCGGCTTCGAGCGGGTGGGCATCACCGACGTGGTTCCGTCCGAGCATGGGGACGCCCTGGAGCGGTGGCTCGCCGCCGGACGTCATGGCACGATGGAGTACATGGCGCGTCCCGACGCAGTCGCGCGGCGGCGCGACCCCCGGCGTTCCCTCGACGGCGCCCGCTCGATGATCGTGGTGGCCCACCACTACGGAGAGGGCGGCGCGTCACCCGACGGTCCCCACAGGGGGCGCATCGCCCGCTACGCCCGCGGGCGCGACTACCACCGGATCGTCCGCGGACGGCTGCGTACGGTCCACGACACCCTGACCGCCGAGGCTCGCCGGCTCGGTATCGCGGAGGCGGTCGAGGGGCGAATCCATGTCGATACGGGACCCCTGCTCGAGCGTGAAGCGGGACGCCGCGCTGGTCTCGGATGGTTCGGTCGCAACACCCTCCTCATCGACCCCGCGCGGGGATCGTACTTCGTGCTCGGCGCCCTGCTGATCGACCTCCACCTTCCCCCCGACCCTCCGTTCGAGGCCGACCGGTGCGGGAGCTGCCGCGCCTGCCTCGACGCCTGCCCCACGGGCGCGCTCCTCGGCCGTGACGGTGACGGGGCTCCCATCATCGATGCCACCCGCTGCATCTCGTACCTCACCATCGAGTTCCGGGGGGTGATCCCCCGATCCCTCCGCCCCGGCATGGGCAACTGGATTTTCGGATGCGACATCTGCCAGGAGGTGTGCCCGTTGAACCAGCGTTTTGCCGCGGAGGCGAGCGAGCCGGGGTACGCGGCCCGGGGCCCGGGGGACCTGCCGTTCGGTGTCGAGCCCCTGCCTGGCGAAGACGTTTCTGCTGAAACGCATCCGGGCACGCGGGCACCGCCGCTGATCGCACTGCTCGAGACGGCGCTGGATCCGGAGGCCTGGGAGTCGTTCAGCCGCGGCTCGGCGATCCGCCGGGCGGGGAGGGCGGGATTTGCGCGGAATGTGTGCGTGGCGATCGGGAACTGGGGCTCGCCGGAAGCAGTGACGGTGCTCTCGCGAGCGCTGCAGGATCCGGAGCCGCTCATCAGAGCGCACGCTGCGTGGGCATTAGGAAGGGCCGGGACCGATGAGGCGTTGGCGGCACTCACCGATAGGTTGGCCAGCGAGGAGTCCGAGTCCGTGCGCGAGGAGATCGGTCGCGCGCTCGATCGATCGCTGATGCGGAAGTAGCGAGGCGATCCTGGTACGGAGGCCAGCCGAGCGACAGCGCTCTTTTCGTTGAGGCGCTTCTTGCCGGGGACGGGCTGTACGACAATCAGCATCGACTCCGCGAACTTCCTGCTTCGCTCCAGTTCCGCTTCCGCGGCGGCCAGCTTGCGCTTGACGGGGGTGGCTTCCTGATCGAGTCGCTTCTTGAGCTTCTCGTTGTCTCCGGCGGCCAGGCTGATGGTCGTCACGAGTGAGGCCAACTCGTCCTCCAGTTTCGTGACGTCCTCCTGAGCGCGTAGGAGCGCTGCGGCCGCGGCCATGCGGTGGTTGTCACGCGCGAGGATAAGATCCTTGATCTCGGCTTCGTAATCATCCGTCCCGCGCGCACTCAGCACCGCGTCGACCAATCCATCCGCGGAACCCAGCCAGACTGTTCGAGCGT
>CAYORZ010000421.1:0-1807 GCA_964406485.1 uncultured Gemmatimonadaceae bacterium
GCCTTCGCCGGTGTAGCCGGAGAGGAGGCCGTTCACCTCGCACGTCGGGCGAATCCAGAGGCGCTCCAGCGTCGACCACCCCTCCTCGCCGACGAGCGCCGTCGCCCCGACCCCCTCCCGGAAACGCTCCTCGTCGAAAGGGAGTCCCCGGATCGCTTCGCGGGTCTCGGCGTCCCACTCCTTCACGTCATCGTAGAAGCCGGGAATCCGGATCCGCCCCCCCTCGTCGTGGAGGGTGGCGATCATCCCCGAGAGGGCGGCGGCCGGATTGGCGATCGCCCCTCCGTACGCACCGGAATGCAGATCACTCGCGGCGGTGCGCAGCCGCACCTCGACGTAGGCCAGGCCGCGGAGGGAGAAGAGGAGGGAGGGGAGTCCCTCGTCGAACATCGCCGAGTCGGAGATGATCACCGCGTCGCAGGCGAGCCGGTCGCGCATCGCCTCGACGAAGGGGAGGAGGTTGGGTGAGCCGACTTCCTCTTCGCCCTCGGCCACCACGATCACGTTGACGGGGAGCGTCCCGGCGCCCTGCAGCCACGACTCCAGCGCCTTCACATGGAGGTGGAGCTGCCCCTTGTCGTCGGCCGCGCCCCGGGCGTAGATGCGCCCGCCACGGATCGTCGGCTCGAAGGGGGGAGACGTCCAGAGGTCGAGGGGCTCGACGGGCTGGACGTCGTAGTGTCCGTAGATCAGGAGGGTAGGGGCGTCGTCGCCCGCCTGCCGCCACTCCCCGACCACGACCGGGTGGCCGGCTGTCTCGATCACCTCGCTGGCGAGGCCGGCCGACTCCAGCCTGCCGGCGAGCCATTCGGCGGCGGCGCGGGTGTCGGCGTCGTGCTCCGAGCGGGCGCTGATGGAGGGGATCCGGAGGAATTCCTCCAGATCGGCCAGAAAGCGGGATGCGTGTTCGTTGGCGTAGCGCCGGGGGAGCCCGAGGTCCATGGGAATCCTGGGGGTGGAGGGGGCTTCGAACTCAGACCATCACCCGCACGCCCCACCGGTAGAGGAACGTCATCGCGGCGGAGAAGACCGCCGCGGCAGCGATCCCCCCGACCGAGAGCGAGACAGGGTCATCGAAGTGGAAGATCCCGACCCCCAGCATGCCCCCGATCACCGCGGCGAAGCCGCCCAGGACGACGAGGACCGCGGTGTGGCCCGGCGTCTCGTCGGGGTTGCGAACGAGCGACTTCATGATCATCCCGATCACGAAGCCCATGATGATCCAGAGCCCGATCCCGATCCAGTTCTCCATCCTGCTTCCGCTCGAAATTGAGGTGTTGGGGATGCGTGGAAGGGGAAATGTAGGGGGGAGCACCCCGTCGAGCCACCCCGGCGCGCTTTACCTCGGGCGCCGCACCGACCACCATGAGGGATGAGCGACGACGATGTGATCGACCTGCAGCGGTACCGGAACCAGCGCTCCGACTCCACGACGGAGAGCGGCCTCTCGCTCCTGGGGGCCGAGGGCCCCTACCGGCATCTCGCGCTTCCCCTCTGGCGGATGGCGACCCTGGTCGCTGCGCAGTGGGCGGGACTCGTTCGGGCACCGGGGGGGCGTGATCCGACGGTATTGACCGCCGTGGACCTGGCTTCGGCGTCCGCCCGCCCCGCCCCTCCCGGAGGGGTTCCCGGCGACCCCCACCTCACGCCCCCGGCCCTGATCGAGGAGCCCGACGGTGCGATGATCGCGGCGGTGGCGCGGATCGGCGGAGACGGGTGGTACGTCGTGCTCGCCGACCGGATGGCGGGAGCGGTTCCCCACGTCGAGCGGAGCGAGGTGATCTTTCTGGCGGGGGAGTGTGCGGCC
>CAYORZ010000422.1:0-1806 GCA_964406485.1 uncultured Gemmatimonadaceae bacterium
ACAGCGGTTCCCACGGCATCTCGCGGGGCGCCTGCCACTCCGCCTCCCACGGGGCCGCACCGGCGGCCCCGTCCGGGCCCCCGCCCACTCCGACCCCCGCGCCGATCCGCATGCGCTCGGCCCGCTCGCGCGCCCACGCCTTCGAGGTGAGGCGGGCCGCGTCGGCCGCGGTCCCCTGTTCGGAGCGATCGAGGTATCCCACCCGGACCATCGCGGCCACGTCGAGCGTCTCGAGCAGGTGGAGCACCTCGATCGTGATCGCGCCGTACGACGGCACCCACATCCCCACGAGGTCGTGCCCCCGGTAGGATCCGGTGACGATCTCCGTGTCTACCGCTTCGTACGCGGCGAGGGATTCCATGGTGACGGCCCCCCCGTGGGCCTGGATGTCGGCGGCCATCCGTTCGGCGATCGGGCCGCGGTAGAAGGCATCATGCCCCCCCTCGGCGATCGCGCGCAGCACGCCGGCGAGGTCGGGCTGGGTCCACCGCTCCCCCGCGACGAAGGTGGTGCCCGCCGCATTGAGGAAGGCGGCCGACGTTCCCTCGAACTCCCGGATCCGCTCGAGCGCCGACGCGAGCCGCTCCGCCTCGAGGGGGAGCACTTCGAAGCCTTCGGTGGCGATCCGGATCGCGGGCGCCATCACCGTCGCCCGATCGAGCGTCCCGTACTCTTCCAGCGCCCGGAGGAGGGCGGCGGGGACGCCGGGCACCCCGACCGTCGCGTAGCCGTAGCTCGCCTGGGGGGCGGTGTCGGGGTCGTAGGTGGCGGGTGCCTGGGTGGTCCCGTCGATCCCCACATGCCGCCCGTCGGGCAGCCGGATGAGGATCTGGGCGCGCCCTCCGAGTCCACTCATCGTCGGCTCCACGACCGAGAGCACGAAGGCCGCCGCCACCGCGGCGTCGACGGCGTTTCCGCCGCGGGCCAGCATCTGCGCCCCTGCCTGCGACGCGAGGGGGTGGGCGGCCGAGATCACCCCCTCGGCCGACCGGAGGTCCTTCGCGGCCGGGTAGGGAGCGTCGTCGGAGGCGAAGGGTACGGGACCCCCGCTCGGGGGTCCCCCCGCACACCCCGCGGCGAACAGGAGGACGGCGAAGAGAAGGAACACCGGGTGCCGGCGGACACCACCGGCGCGCCGAGACAGAGAAAGCATGACCGGCTCCTGCAGGGATCCGAGGGGCGGGAGGGGGACTCGAAACGTGCTCCATTGTGGCACCGGACCCGAATCGGGGGCAACGCCGCGGGGCGCCCCGCACCGGAGCGTCCCGAACCGCTCCGCCCTCGCGGGGTAGCGCTGGCGGCCCGCCTTCCGGCGCCCCGGGCCCGCCGGTCTCCCTCCCCACCTCGCCATGCCCCGTTACCGCCTCGATCCCACCCTCGACTTCCCTCGCCCTGCTCGCGATCCGGGGGCGGTTGCGCCTGCCGAGGGGGGACTCTCCCGCACCCGCCCCGCCGACGCCCGCCCCCGCACCCTCGCCGGCGCCCGCTCGCTGGTACGGTATACGGCGGAGGGAGGGGTGGACGAGGTGCAGGGAGGGACGCGGCTCGTCGGACCGGTCCGGGCCCTGAGCCGCCGGCCGGACGAGGTGACCGAGACACCGCGCACCCTCACCCGCCACGACCGCTCCACCGGCGCGGACGAGGTGGTGATCCTCCCCGAGCGGCTCCCGGGGTGCGCCTTCCAGTGGCTCATGCACCGCCCGCCTGCCGCCTCCTTTCCCCTCGAGGTCGCGCTCCCGGCCGCCGACGGACCGCTTCGTGTCGCCGTCGAGGGGCCCCTCCTGCGGTGGGCGGCCGACGACGCCC
>CAYORZ010000423.1:0-1791 GCA_964406485.1 uncultured Gemmatimonadaceae bacterium
GGTGCGGGCCACGCTCCGCGCCCACCCCACGGAGACGAAGGACGCCTGACCCGCGCGGTCGTCGGACGGTCGCGTGCGCTCCCCGGCGGCGCGATCGTCCGACCCCGGGCGCTCCCGCTGCGAAGAGCCGGGGCGCCAGCCGCCGGGAGGCCGGCGGCGACGAGAGGTCAGACTTCGTGCCGGATGTGGCGCTCGAGCACGAGCCGCATCCGCGCCGCCCGGCCGCTGATGTCGAGGGCGATCGGCTCCGGCAGCACCTCGAGCGCGACTTCGTAGAAGAGGCTCAGCCACCGGTCGAAGTGTGCGCTGCGCAACTCGGGGATCCGGCGGTGGCTTTCGAGGGGGTTTCCCCGGTAGCGTCCGGTCGCGAGCATGATGCTGCTCCAGAAGTCACACATGCGGGCGAGGTGCCCCTCCCACCGGTCGGCGAAGCGCCGTTCGAAGATGGGACCGATCTCGCGGTCCTCCCGCACCCGCGCGTAGAAGGTGTGGACGAGAGTCCGGATCTGGGCCTCGGTGATCCGTCCGTCTGTCGACGTGGCAGGCATGTCGCCTCCGCGACCGGGGAGGGAAGGGGGGGACCCGATGTCGCCCAGTCGAAAGGTAGATCGCCCGGCGCACGCGGCCAACCCTCGGAGGTGCCCCGCGGGGGCGAAACCCCTACCATGAGACGGCGTATCACCATGTCGCTTTTCCATCTCGCCGGGCTTTCCCCGGCTCATCCCTCGCAGGGCCGATTCCCCATGCGCTACCTCCGCTTCTTCTCTCTCCTCGTCGGCGTCCTCGTGGTCTCTGCCTGCAGCGACCTCTCGACCGGGCCGCAGCTGCCGACCGACGTGAACTTCGACCCCTCGCTCGGGATCGATCTCGCAGCGATGACCCACCTCGGCAACGGACTCTACATCGAGACGCTCGAGGCCGGGACGGGGCGGGAATTCACCTCGGGCGACGAGGCCGTCGTCTCGTACACCCTCTGGCTTCCGGACGGCAACGTGGTCGACAGCAACTCCTCGTGGCGCCACACCATTGCGCCCGGTTCGGTGATCGACGGTTTCCTCCTGGGGATGGAGGGGATGGCCATCGGCGAGACCCGCCGCATCGTGATTCCGTCCGACCTGGGCTACGGGCACCTGGGGAACTGGGCCGTTCCGCCCAACTCGGTCCTGGTCTACCGCGTCACCCTCCTCGACCTGAACCCGGTCGACTGATGCAGGCGATCCGACGCGTCGCCTCCCCACCCGGCGCCGGACGGCGTCTCGCGATGTTCATCGTCGCGCTCGGAGGGGCGGGGGTGGGGGCCGGATGCGTCGGTGATTCCGTGACGGAACACCGTCTGCTCGCCATCGACCTCGAGGTGACGCCGGCCACGGCCGCCGTCGCCGACACGGTGACGGCCCGCTTCACCGTGACCGGAGGGGGACTGCTGGGGGTCATCGTCGACTGGGGCGACGGGGTGGCGGATTCCCTCCCGCTGAACGGTGCGGTCGTGGAGGTGGAGTGGTCGCTGGACCACAGCTATCTCCTTCCCGGCGAATTCGCGGTGGTGGCCGTTGCCGAGGATCAGCAGGCGCGGGACTCCGCGACGGCCCTCGTCACGGTCCGGTGAGGGGGCGCCCCCGGGGCTCAGGTCCCCCCTTTGCTTCGACGCCTACCCCGCCGGCCACCCCTCCCGAGGGAGTCCGGGCATGAGGCGGATGGCGTTTTCGAAGTAGAGCTTGCGGAGGACCTCATCCGGCAGGTCGATCCCGTACAGCTTCCAGAACGCGTGGTAGTCGCGGTAGTAGTCGAAGT
>CAYORZ010000424.1:0-1787 GCA_964406485.1 uncultured Gemmatimonadaceae bacterium
GTCCGCGCTCACCGAGGCCGCGATCGCCATGGTCCGCGACCTCGCGCAGGGCGAGCGCCCGGCCTGGCTCCCCGGCGGGCAGCCCGAAGCCCCCGGGGGCAACTGACCCCGGGCCCTCCCGAGCCCGGCCCATGCCCTCCGACCGCCTCGGCAAGTACCGCGAGAAGCGCGCCGCCGGCAGCACGCCGGAGCCTTTCGGCGGCACCCGCGCCTCGTCGGGGCGGCGGCTGTTCGTGGTGCAGATGCACGCCGCCCGCAACCTGCACTGGGACCTGCGGCTGGAGATGGATGGCGCCCTCGAATCGTGGGCGGTGCCGAAGGGGCCCTCGCCGAATCCGGCCGACAAGCGGCTGGCCATGCACGTCGAGCCGCACCCGCTCGAGTACGCCGACTTCGAAGGCGTCATTCCCGATGGTCAGTACGGCGCCGGCCCGTCGATCTGCTGGGACCGAGGCGTCTGGATCGAGATCCCTTCCAAACCGGGGGGTCCGCCCCACGGGCTCGAGCACGGCAAGCTCCTCTTCGAGCTGCGCGGCTACAAGCTCAAGGGAGTGTGGACCCTCGTGCACACCCCCCGCAACGGCGACAATCACTGGCTCCTGATCAAGGAACGCGACTCCCTGGTGGACGAGGGCGGTACCGACATCTACCCCCGTGATTCGATCTTCTCGGGACTCACGGTGGAGGAGCTGCCCGCTCCCGAAAAGAAGGAGTCCCGACTCCGCGGAGAGGCCGAGGCATCCGGCGCGAAGCCCCCCCCCCCCGACACCAGCCCCCCCACCCTCATTCGACCGCCCCCCCACGACGAGCCCTTCACCCGCGACGGCTGGCTGTTCGAGATCAAGTACGACGGCTACCGCATCGCCGCCGAGCGCAGCGGGGGCAACGCCATCCTCTGGTCGCGCAACGGCAACGACCTCACCGGCACCTTTCCCGAGATCGCGCAGGCGGTGCGCGCCCTGCCCTACCCCGGCCTCGTCCTGGACGGCGAGGTGGTGGTGCACGACGCGCGCGGCATGCCCTCCTTTTCGCTGCTGCAGAAGCGGGGTCGCCTCACCAAGCGCCCCGATGTGGCCGCTGCCGCGATCCAGCTTCCGGCCACCTACTACGCCTTCGATCTGCTGAATCTCGGAGAACTCGATCTGCGCGGAGTCCCACTCGCCGACCGCAAGCGGATCCTGCGCGAGCTGCTCCCCACCGTGGGTCCGATCCGCTATTCCGAGCACATCGAGCGCGAGGGTGACGCGATCTTCCGGCATGCGGCGGGACTGGGCATCGAAGGGGTCGTGGCCAAGAAGGCCGACGCGCCCTACGCCCGCGGCAGGTCGGACCACTGGCTCAAGATCCGCACCGTGCGCAGCGACGACTTCGTGGTGGTCGGCTGGACCGAGCCCAAGGGCACGCGCAGCGGCTTCGGGGCGCTGCACCTCGCCCGCTACACCTCGCCCCCGCAGGACGACCCGGCCGCAGAGCTCGTCTTCGTGGGGTCGGTGGGCACCGGCTTCGATCAGGCCGCCCTCGATGAGATCCAGACGGCGCTCGCTGCGGCACCGCGCGACGAGCCGCCCTGTACGGGCGCGATCCCGATCGGGAGCGGACACCACTGGGTGGAGCCACGGTTGGTAGCCGAGGTGCGCTACAAGGAACTCACCCTGGCCGGGCATCTGCGTCATCCGGTGTTTTTGACGCTCCGCGACGACAAGGACCCCACCGAGTGCGTGGGCCCCGCCGGTGCGGCAGCCGACGCCGATCCGCGCGCCGCCGCACCCGAAGGCGACGCCGAGGAT
>CAYORZ010000425.1:0-1773 GCA_964406485.1 uncultured Gemmatimonadaceae bacterium
GCGAGGGCGACCGCCTCGACGGCCGCCCGGTCGCGCGCCTCTGGAGCAGGGCCGGCGTCCCCCGGCAGGAGCGCCGGAGGCGGCCGGTGGTGGAGAGCGGGGGGGGCCGGCTACTTTGGGTACCGGGATCGGCCCGCTCGACGGCCCTCGACGAAGAGGGCGTCCCCCGCTACCAGATCGGGATCTCGCATGTCGCACCAGGATGATGCCCCCGCCGCGGCCCTTGCGGCGCGCCCCCTGCGCCGGGTCGTCTTCACCGAGTCCCGGATCGCTGCGCGGGTCCGCGAGATGGGCGCCGAGATCACCGCCCACTTCGCCCCCTCCGATGATCTTCTGATCGTGGGGCTCCTGAAGGGATCGTTCATCTTTCTTGCCGACCTGGTCCGGGCCATCCGTCGTCCGCTCCACATCGACTTCCTGCGCGTGGCGAGTTACGGCGACGAACAGGTATCCAGCGGCGAGGTCCGGCTCCTGCACGACACCGAGGCGTCCCTCCGCGGGCGTTCCGTGGTTATTGTTGAAGACATCATCGACAGCGGTCACACCCTCCGGTACCTGATCCCCCTCCTCCGGGCGAGGGAGCCTGCAAGCCTGGATGTGTGTACCCTGCTGCACAAGCGGCTCGTTACACTGGACCCCGCGCCCCGCTGGGTCGGGTTCGATGCGCCCCGCGAATTTCTCGTGGGGTACGGTCTGGACCACGCCGAGGACTTTCGCCACCTGCCCCACATCGCGGCACTATGACCGCGACGCGGGGTCGAGGACTGCACACGAGACACAATGGCTGATCAGGGACAGGGACCCAACCGAGGCGATCCGGACAACCGCGCCGGACGGCTTTCCAGGACGCTGGCGCTCTGGGTCATGATCGTCGTGATGACGATCTTCGCCGTCCGCTTCATGCAGGGCGTCGACGAGTCGGCGGTCACCCTGGACTACACCGAGTTCATGGACCAGGTCGTCAACGGCAACGTCCATGCGGTCGAGATCGTCCAGTACGACCTGACGGGTGAGTTGCGGTCCCCGATCACCCGCGAGGGGCAACAGTACACCGAGTTCACGACCTATCTGCCGATGGGCGTGCAGGACTCCCTGGTGCCCGAGCTCATCGAGCGCGACGTGATCGTGCGCGCCGCACCGCCCCAGCAGGGGTGGGGCACGCTCCTCATCGGGATGCTCCCCTGGCTCCTCATGATCGCCTTCTGGATCTGGATCTTCCGCGCGATGCAGGGCGGGGGGAACCGCGCCTTCCAGTTCTCGCGCTCGAAGGCCAAGATGATCTCGCCGGAGGCGCCCAAGGTCACCTTTGCCGACGTGGCCGGCGCCAACGAGGCCAAGGAGGAACTGCACGAGATCATCGACTTCCTCCGCGACCCGCAGAAGTTCGTCCGGCTCGGAGGACGACTCCCCAAGGGGGTGCTCCTGGTCGGACCTCCCGGGACGGGAAAGACGCTGCTCGCCCGCGCCGTGGCCGGCGAGGCCGGGCGTCCCTTCTTCCAGATCTCGGGCTCGGACTTCGTCGAGATGTTCGTCGGGGTGGGTGCGTCGCGGGTCCGTGACCTCTTCGAGCAGGGGAAGGCGCACGCCCCCTGCATCATCTTCATCGACGAGATCGACGCGGTCGGGCGCCAGCGCGGCGCCGGGCTGGGCGGCGGCCACGACGTGCGGGAGCAGACCCTCAACGCCCTGCTCGTCGAGATGGACGGCTTCGAGTCGAACGAGGGGGTGATCCTCCTGGCGGCCACCAACCGCCCCGACGTCCTCGACCCGGCC
>CAYORZ010000426.1:0-1764 GCA_964406485.1 uncultured Gemmatimonadaceae bacterium
GGCGCTGATCGTGCTCGACGCCTTTTCCGAGGACGGGATCCCGGCCTCGCTCACGACCCGCACCTGTCTCGAGTCGGTGCGGCGCGCGCTCGCGGCGGGGGGCGTGGTCGTGAGCAACCTGCACACGGCGGCCCCGGAGTACCCCGCGATGGTGGCGACCTACCAGGCGGTGTTCGACCAGGTCGTCGAGATCGACGTCCCCCGTCGGCGCCAGCGGATCCTGGTCGCGGCCGAAGGCGCGGCCTCGCTCGACCGGACCGCCCTCGTCGCGGCCGCCGAGCGGTGGGAGGATCAGGTCGGGGTGGATGTGGGACTCCCCGCCGACGTCCATGCCGGTCACCGCATTCCCCCCGCCGGGCAGGCCCCCGTGCTCGACGACGCGGGCCTCCCTGACCCCGGATGATCCACCTCCTGCCTCTCTTCGAAGGACCATCATGAAGCAGACCGCCGACTACGCCGCCTTCGCCGCCCTGGATCTTCGCGTGGGCACGGTCACCGCCGTCGAGGAATCACGGTCGCGCAAGCCCACCTGGCGCCTCACCATCGACTTCGGCGAGGAGATCGGCTCGAAGGTGTCATGCGGCGCCTTTCGCAACTACGCGCCCGATGAACTGCTGGGCGAACAGGTGATCGCCGTGGTCAACCTCCCCCCTCTCCGCATGGGTCCCGAGCTGTCGGAGGTGTTCGTGCTGGGGGTGGACGACGGTGAGGGGGGCGCGATCCGACTGACCGTGGAGAGCGAGGTCGCCCCCGGGTCGGTGGTGTCGTAGCGCGGGCACGGGCGCGCTGCCCGGGTGCCCCGTGGCGAGGAGGGCTGGCGGGCAAACTCACGTTGTGGCCGGAAGGTGCGGTGACGCTGCTGACCCGCTTGTCCGCGCACGCGCGATCTGGCCGTCGATGGACTGGTCACGGCGGCAGTGGCCGGTCTGGCGTGGCCCGCGCTCTGGTGGGCGCTCGTGCAGGCGGGGGCGCTGGAGGGCGCCGGCGCCACGGTGATGCTCGTCGGGGGCCTCGTAGTCACCCTGCTGCTGGCGTTCACGCTGCTGCGGTGGGTGCGGCAACTCGGCATGACCTGGCAGGAGCTGGGGCGGGCGGTGCTCCTTCAGGTCGAGCGCCAGGGAACCGGTGCCCTCGCGCTGGTGGGCATCTACGCCCTGGTGCGCGTCATGATCGGGTAAGCGGCGAGAGCACATGACCCCTTGACGGCGAGGAGCCGTGGGGCGATACTGTGCTCACTGCCCGTTTCAAGGGCGACAAGAAGTGAAGAGAGGCCTCGGCGTTCTTCATGCGTCGAGGCCTTCTTGATATGTGGCCGGGTTGGCCACAACACCGCGCGGGGGTTTCCGCGCAACAGAGCAGTCGGCACGTACGTTGATCGTAGGCTCCGACTCGCCATACACCGAGGAGCGCGATCATGCGTACCAGGGGAACCGTGAAGTGGTTCAACGATCAGAAGGGCTTCGGATTCATCACGCCGGAGGACGGCAGCAAGGACTGCTTCGTCCACCACAGTGCGATCCTGGGCTCCGGCTTCAAGACCCTCGCTGAGGGCGCCACCGTCGAGTTCGACATGGTGCAGGGCCAGAAGGGCCCGGCCGCCGAGAACGTTTCGACGATCTGAAGTCCGGACGCGCCGCTTCCGAGCGGCGTGACCTGAAGTCGAAGAAGGGCCGTCCCGAGCGATCGGGGCGGCCCTTTGTCGTCTCCGGTGTCGGCGTGGACCGGCCTCTTCGGCGCGCTGCCCCGGCCCCGCGCACGGGACCG
>CAYORZ010000427.1:0-1762 GCA_964406485.1 uncultured Gemmatimonadaceae bacterium
ACCGGATCGGTGTCTTCCTCTCGGTCCCGCGCCTTCCGCGCGCCGCGCCCACCCTTCCCGCACCCGCCTCTCCGTGACCCCCTCGGCCTCGACCGAAGAAGAACCGCTCGGCAAGGCGTACGACGGCCGCCTCATGCGGCGTCTCCTCTCGTACGTGCGCCCCTACGGGTGGCAGGTGGCCGTGGCGATCGTGCTCCTCGCGGCGGCGTCGGCCGTCGAGATCGTGGGTCCCTGGCTCACCGCGCGCGCCCTGGACGAGGCGATCCCCAACGGCGACCTCGGGCTGCTCGGAACGCTCACGGCGATCTACGCCGCGGCCATCGCGGGCGGCTTCATCTTCCAGTACGCGCAGGGGCTGATCACGACCTGGCTCGGACAGAGCGTGATGTACGACCTGCGGCGCGAACTCTTCGACCGCTTCCAGACGCTCGATCTTCGCGCCTTCGATCGCACGCCGGTCGGACGGATGATGACGCGCATCACCTCCGACGTGGAGACCCTCAACCAGCTCTTCTCGTCGGGGATCGTGACCGTCTTCGGTGACGTCTTCACCCTCGTCTTCATCGTCGCGGCCATGCTGCGGATGGATTGGAAGCTGGCGCTGGTCACCTTCACCGTCCTCCCCTTCGTCTGGGTCGCCGTCTTCCTCTTCCGCTCCCGGATCCGCGAGGCGTATCGCGACATCCGTGTCCGGGTGGCCCGCATCAATTCCTATCTGCACGAACGCTTCACCGGCATGAGGATCGTGCAGCTCTTCAACCGGGAAGAGGCAGACCGCACCGGCCATGATCGTATCGAGGACGACTACCTGGAGGCCCACCTCCGCTCGGTCACCTACTACGCCCTCTTCTTTCCGGTCATCGAGGTCTTCACGGCGATCGCGCTCGCCCTGATCCTCTGGTACGGGGGACTCCGGGTGCTCGACGGGGCGATGACGGTCGGGGTGGTGGCCGCATTCCTCCAGTATGCCCGTCGCTTCTTCCGCCCGATCCAGGACCTCTCGGAGAAGTACAACCTCCTCCAGGGGGCGATGGCCTCGTCGGAACGCATCTTCAAGCTGCTCGATCAGCGCAGCGAAGTGCGCGAGCCTGCACACCCTCGTCCGCTCCCCGATCCCCCGCGGGGCGAGATCGAGTTCCGCGATGTCTGGTTCGCCTACGGACGAGGGGAGGACGGCGAGTGGGACTGGGTGCTGAAGGGAGTGAGCTTCCGGGTGCTCCCCGGCCAGAAGGTCGCGATCGTCGGCCATACCGGGGCCGGAAAGTCGACGATCATCAACCTCCTCATGCGCTTCTACGACGTCCAGAAGGGCGAGATCCTCCTGGACGGGGTGCCGATCCGCGACGTGGCGCTGAACGAGTTGCGCCGGCGGATCGGACTCGTGCTCCAGGACGTCTTTCTCTTCAGCCGCGACGTCACGTACAACATCCGCCTCGGGTCCGACGCGATCGACGACGACCAGGTGCGCCAGGCGGCCGAACGGATCGGTGCCGCCCCCTTCGTGGAACGCCTGGAGAAGGGGTACGACCAGCCGCTCGGCGAACGGGGGGCTTCGCTCAGCGTCGGAGAGCGGCAGCTGGTCTCCTTTGCGCGCGCCCTCGCCTTCGATCCGCCGATCCTCGTCCTCGATGAGGCGACGTCGTCGGTCGACTCCGAGATCGAGGCGCACATCGAGCAGGCCACGGACGCCCTCCTCGGGGGACGGACGTCACTCGTCATCGCCCACCGCCTCTCGACGGTCGTCAACGCCGACCGGATCCTC
>CAYORZ010000428.1:0-936 GCA_964406485.1 uncultured Gemmatimonadaceae bacterium
CGACGTCACCTATCGAGGAGGCATTGCATGCCCGCACGACTGAGGTTCCCCATCGCGCTGATCGGCGCGCTGGTGGTGGCCTTCGCCATCGGCTCCCTGGCGCTGAGCAGCGCGACCGCGCAGACGCCCACGCCGTCGGAGTCCGAGAGCGAGCCCTCCGAGAGCGAGACCCCCACCGAGACCGAGACGCCGACCGAGGAGCCCACCGCGACCGAGAGCCCCGAGCCGGGCGACGGTGAGGTCACCCGCCTGGCCGGCGAGACCCGCTTCGAGACCGCGGTCGAGATCAGCCAGCACCAGTTCCCCGACGGCGCCTCCGCCGTGTACCTCGCCACCGGTGAGGAGTTCGCCGACGCGCTGGCCGGCGGCACCCTGACCGAGGGCCCGATCCTGCTGGTCCCGTCCTGCTCGAACGTGCCGCAGGTCGTGCTCGACGAGATCGAGCGCATCGACCCCGACGACATCTACGTGCTCGGCGGCACCGTCGCGATCTGCGACGACGTCGTGGACCAGGTGACCGGCGCCGACGAGCCGTCGGAGGAGCCGACGGACCTCCCGACGGACCTGCCCACCGACCTCCCGACGGACCTGCCGACCGACCTGCCGACGGACCTCCCGACCGAGACCGAGGAGCCGAGCGAGTTCCCGACCGCCCCCACCGAGGAGGCCGGCGTCTGACCTGACGGTCACGCCACGACCTGAGGGGTTCACCCCTCGACTGACGTGACGGTCCTGAGGGATTGCCCCTCGACGGTCACGCTCGAACCAGGCAGGGCCCCGCTCCGGCGGGGCCCTGCCGCTTTGTCGACGGGCGCGCCGCCCTTCTTCCCCTCTTCCCTTCTTCCCCCAAGCACGTCCCCCCACTTACGCCCCCCCACCTATGAAACTTGCGGTGGGTTTGGAACCCCTGGGGTCGAAAAACAACGCCACGGGAAA
>CAYORZ010000428.1:946-1754 GCA_964406485.1 uncultured Gemmatimonadaceae bacterium
CCCCCCCCCTCCCCCCCCCCCCCCCCCCCCCCCCCTCCCCCCCCCCCCCTCTCACACTGGGGGTGGTTGCCCCCCCCTGGGTTCCCAACCCCACCGCAAGTTCCAAGATTGGGGGACGGTGGAGGGATGGGCGGACGTGGAGCAGCGTCCGGCGCGGGGAGGTCGTCGGTGGGCGGGGGGTGGTCTGCTACCGTGCAGCCGTACGCCTGTTCGGGAGGTGCTGGCAGTTGATCGCGATGCTCCGCGGCACCGTGGCGCACGCCGCGGCGGGCGAGGTGATCCTCGACGTCGGCGGGGTCGGCTACCGGGTGCGGGTGCCGGCGCGGACGCGGCTCGCCGGGCTCGGCCAGGAGCTCACCCTCCACACCCACCTCGCGGTCCGCGACGACGCGCTGGACCTGTACGGGTTCGCCGACGCCCCGTCCCGCACCCTGTTCGAGACGCTGCTCACCGTGAGCGGGGTGGGGCCGAAGCTGGCGCTCGCGGCGCTCGACACGCTCGGACCCGACGGGCTGCGCGCGGCCGTCATCGCCGAGGACGTCACCGCCCTCACCGCCATCCCCGGCGTGGGCCGCAAGGGCGCGCAGCGGATGGTGCTCGAGCTCCGCGAGAAGCTCGGCAACCTCCCCGCCGAGCTCTTCGACGGGGTCATGGCCGCGAGCCCCGCCGCCGACGACCCGCGCGCGGAGGTGCGGCAGGCCCTCGCCGCGCTCGGGTACGGCGCCGCCGAGATCGCCAAGGCCGTCGACACCCTCCCCGAGGACGGCGCCACCGAGGAGCTCCTCCGCGTCGCGCTGAAGGGCATCGG
>CAYORZ010000429.1:0-1176 GCA_964406485.1 uncultured Gemmatimonadaceae bacterium
AAGTGACCCGCCATCGACTCGATCGTCGAGGCGTCGAAGAGCGACGTGGCCCAGGTGAAGTTGAGGTGGGCGCTCCGCTCGTCGAGGAAGATCGCGGCGCTCACCTCGAAGGGGGTGGCGTCGCGGTCGAGAGAGAACGGGGTCCGCGACGCACCGATGCCCTCCGGGGGACGCTCGGTCGCCTGCACCACATTGAAGAGCACCTGCACCAGAGGGGGGCGCGACGGATTGCGGCCCCCCGTCAGGTGCCGCACCAGGACCTCGAAGGGGATGTCGGCGTGCTCCATCGCTTCGACGGTGGTTTCGCGCATCCGCCGCACCAGGGCGCCGAAGGTCGGGTCGTCGGACAGGTCGGTGCGCACGACCATCGTGTTGACGAACATCCCGATGAGCCGCTCCAACCGGGGATCGTCGCGGTGCGCGACCGGCACGCCGATCGCGAGATCGGACTGCCCCGAGTAGGTGTGGAGCATGACTTCGAAGGCTGCCAGCAGGACGGCGAAGGGCGTCACCCCCTCCCTCGCGGCGTGGTCGCGGACCGCGGCCAGCAGCGCGCCATCAAGCTCTGCCTCCCACCGCGCCCCCCGGCCGTCGAAGAGCCTGGGACGGGGGTGGTCGGTGGGGAGATCGAGGGTGGACACACCCTCCAGCTCCTCGGACCAGTACGCCAACTTCTCGTTGATCACCGCATCCGTCAGCCAACTGCGCTGCCAGACGGCGAAGTCGGCGTACTGGATCTCGAGGGGATCGAGGGGGGCGTCGGTTCGGACGAGCGCCGTGAGTTCGTGCAGGAGCACCCCTATCGAGGCGGCGTCGCCGGCGATGTGGTGCACCCCGACCCCGATGGCGTGCGCGTCGGGACCCACCCGGGCCACGAGCAGACGGGCCAGGGGATCGCCCCCGAGGTCGTACGGTGCGAACAGCCCGGCGCGCAGCCAGTCACGGGCGCGCTCGACCGCGGCGTCGCTTCCGTCGTCGATGCCGTCACGAACGTCGACTCCGAGGTCGAGGTCCGGGGTCACGCTCTGCAGGGGGCGGTCCCCGACGAGGGCGTAGCGGGAACGGAGGACCGCGTGCCTGCGTCCCACCTCCCGGAACGCCGCGTCCAGGCGCTCGAGATCGAGTGGCCCGTGGTGCAGCCAGGCCGCCGCGAGGTTGTAGGCCGTTCCGGACGGG
>CAYORZ010000429.1:1186-1753 GCA_964406485.1 uncultured Gemmatimonadaceae bacterium
CGACCGTCTGCACGAACCACATCCGCTCCTGCGCGAACGAGAGGGGCACGGGGTGGTCTGCAGCGCCCGAGGCGACGAGGGGCGGGCGGGCCGGCGACCGGTCGCGGTGCTCGTCGATCCACCGCGCGGTCGCGGCCACCGTGGGGTGATCGAAGAAGTCGCGCAGCGTGAGCTCCGCACCGACGTCGTCGCGCAGCCGCGCCATCACCTGCACCGCCAGGAGCGAGTGGCCTCCGAGGGCGAAGAAGTCGTCATCCACCCCCACCTCGTCGCGCCCGAGCACCTCGGCCCAGAGGGCGGCCACGGCGCGCTCGGTGTCCGTGCGGGGGGCGCGACCCGCGGGGTGGACGTCGGCAGCCGGGGGGAGGGGGAGCCGGCGACGGTCGATCTTTCCGGAGACCGTCCGAGGGAGGAAGTCGAGAGCCATCCACCGGCTCGGCACCATGGCCCGCGGCAGCCTCTCGAGACACCACCCGCGCAGCCCCGCCGCATCGAGGGTGCGCCCCGGACGAGGCACGACGCAGGCCGCCAGCACCCTCTCCCCCGTCTCGTCGAGGGGCCCGTGCA
>CAYORZ010000430.1:0-1753 GCA_964406485.1 uncultured Gemmatimonadaceae bacterium
CGCCAGTACCTCGCAGACCACGCCTTCGGCAACGCGAGCTGGCCCGAGCTGATCCGGATCCTGGACGAGCGCACGCCCGATGACCTGGAAGCGTGGAGCCGGGCCTGGGTCGACGAGCCGGGACGCCCCCGCGTCGCCATCACCCTCGCCGAGAGCGAATCGGGGGGCCTGCACCCCGTGATCACGCAGAGCGACCCCGCGGGGAAGGGGAGGCTCTGGCCGCAGCAGCTCCTCCTGGTCGAGGTGCGGGGACTCCGGGGCCGGATCGCCGCGTCGATCGACCTGAAGGAGGAGCGCCAGCAATTCCCCCTCTGGGCCGCGGGGACCCGGCCGCGGTGGATCCTGCCGAACGGACGGGGGGTGGAGTACGGCCTCTTCGTGCTCGATACCCCCGCCCTCGTCCACCTCGTCGAAGACGTGACGGAGATCCCGCAGCCCCTTCTGCGGGGGGCGGCGTGGCTGGTCATCGAAGACGCCTTCCTCGAGGGGCGGCTCTCCCCCCGGGTCGTCCTGGAGCGCACCCTCGACGCCCTCGCGGTGGAAGACGATGAACTCCTCCTCGGCCACCTGATCGACGTCACCACCACCCTCTTCTGGTCGTTCCTCTCGCCCGCGGAGCGCGAGGAGTGGGCCGAACGGGTCGAGGCCACCTTCGAGGACGGGCTCGCGCGGGCGGAATCCGTCCCCCTGCGGGCGGCCTGGTACCAGGGATGGCGCCGGATCGCCCTGACCGAGGCCGGCATCGAGCGGCTCCACGGCGTCTGGAGTGGCGATGAGCCGATTCCCGGCCTTCCTCTCTCCGAAGCCGACCTCACCGCCCTGGCCGTGGAGTTGGCAGTGCGCGGCCATCCCGACAGCGAGGCGATCCTCGACGCCCAGCGGGAGCGCATCTCCAACCCGGACCGGCAGGCACGCTTCGACTTTCTCCGGCCCGCTCTCGCGGCCGACGAGGGGGTCCGGGAGGAGTTCTTCGCGTCGCTGGCCCGGGTCGAGCGGCGCGCCAACGAGGAGTGGGTGCTCGCGGGACTCCGGGCCCTGAACCACCCCCTCCGGCAGGATCACGCCCGCCGCTTCCTCCGCCCGGGCCTCGACCTCCTCACCGAGATCCAGGCGACCGGTGACATCTTCTTTCCCGGTCGGTGGGTCGAGGCGCTCCTCGGCGGGCATCAGACGCCCGAGGCCGAGGCGATCGTCGCCGCCTTCCTCGTGGAACGGCCCGGTCCGCCGCCCCGGCTGCGCGAGAAGGTCCTCCAGTCGCACGACCGTCTCGCGCGCGCCGCCGCGATCGTCTTCGAATGAGCCCCGCCATGCCGAACCCCCCCGCCGACAGTCCCCTTCGCGCGACCCTCACACCGGCCCTGCGCGGGCTCGCGGTGCGCCGCCTCTCCGACGGACTGCGGATTCTCGTGGGCGTCGCCCTCGTCGGCCTCGTCGGGTGGGCTGCCGGGGGGTGGCGGTGGCCGGTGGCCGTGGGGATGATGGGCGGAGCGGTCGTGAGCGCCGGCGCCCTCCTCGTGATGGGCCAGCGGGCGGTGTGGCGCGCGTTCGGTCTGGAGCGGACCGGCCTCCGGCGCCTCTCGGGGGTGGCCCGCCTCGTACCGGCCGCCTGGGCGCTCTGGCTCGCGACCCCGATCCTCGTCTCTCGAACGCTGAGCTCACAGGCATCGAAGACACCATCGACCACGAAGGCGACCTCATCGGCGCGCGACCACGCGAGGACACCGTCATGCAGCCCGAGCGGCGGTCGTTCATC
>CAYORZ010000431.1:0-1750 GCA_964406485.1 uncultured Gemmatimonadaceae bacterium
CCCGCCACGTCGACCGAGGCGACCACCTCGATGGTGAGAAGCTGCGGCCGCAGCCGGTTCTCCATGAAATCACGCAGCGCGATGAGGTCGCGGGTCTCCGACGAGAAGCCGGCCTCGTAGATCGCCTGCTGCGAGGGATCGAACTTGAAGATCGTGGGAGGCGATGCCTCTTCGGGAAGGCGCGAGCGAACCGACTCCAGATTCTTCGCGGCGTCCTGCATCGCGAAGTCGATATCGGTGGAGTACGAGAACTCGAGGGTGAGCGAGACCCGCCCCTCGGTGATGTCGGTCTCCATCCGGACGAGGTTCTCGGTGGTCGAGAGGGCCGCCTCGAGGGGCTTGGCGATGGTCTCTTCGAGTACCTCGGGGTCGACCCCGGGGTTGTTCACGCCGACCCGCACCTGCGGGTAGACGATCGGGGGGAGGAGATCGAGGGGGAGTCGCTGCAGATAGAAGATCCCCAGGACGATCACCACCGACGAGAGCATCAGGGTGCCGACGGGGCGCGTGATCGACCACGACGAGACGCCCCGGCGGTCGCGCGGATCCCTGCGGGGGTTGCTCATGATCCGCCCTCCCGGCTCGGCACTTCGGCAGCGTCGTTCCCGGTGGGGGCGGCGGCCCGCTGTCCGGTCACGTCACGGATCCTGCCCCCGTCACGCAGGAGGTTGGCGCCGAGCGTGACCACCCGATCGCCCACCTCGAGTCCCCCCACGATCTCTACCTTGTCGCCCGCGGTGAGGCCGGGGGTGACGGAACGGAGGACGACCGTGGAGTCCGAGACGAGGTAGACCCCTTCGCCTCCGCCGCGGCTCACGATCGCGCTGGCCGGGATCAGGCGGGCGTTGGGCTTGGGGTCGAGCTCGAAGGAGACCCGCGCGAGGAAACCGGGGAGGGTGCGGCGGCCGTCGGCCGACGAGAGGGCCACCTCGACCGGGACGAGTCGCGTGGTGGGGTCGGCCCCGGGAAAGACGCGCCGCACGGTGGCCCGGAGCACCTCGCCCGGCAAGGCATCGAGGGTGACCTCGACGGGATCGCCCTCGCGGATCTGGACGATGTCGAGCTCGGAGACCGCGACGCGCACCACCATGGTGTCGACTTCGGCGACTTCGAGGAGGCGGGCCTGATTGCCGACCACGTCGCCCGACTCGACGAGCTTGGCGGTCACGACCCCCCCGATGGGGGCCCGCACCTCGGTGAAGCCGACGCGGGTGCGCAACTGGTCGAGCTGGGCGCGGGCGGCCTCGAAGGCGGTCCGCTCCGCCTCGTACTCGGGCTGGGTGATGACCTGGCGCTCGAGAAGCTGCCGGGCCCGATCGAAGCTCGCCTCGGCCACCTCGTACGAGGCCTCGGCGCTCCGCAGCTGGGCCTGCAGTTCCCGGTCGTCGAGGCGGGCCACGACCTGCCCCTCCTCCACCCGGTCTCCCTCCTCGACCGAGACCTCGAGCAGGCCGCCGGCGACCTGTGCGTTCACTCCGACGGTCCGGATCGGCTCGACGGTGCCGGGAAGGACGATCACCCGGGCGATGTCGCCCTCGGTCACGAGGGCGGTCTCGACGGGACTCGGCGCCTCGGCTCCCCCTCCGAAACCTCCGCCGGCAGGGCCGCTGTCGCCCCCGCCGCACCCCCACATCATGAACGCGCCGACCAGTGCCGCGCTCGTCCTGCCACCACGCATCCGTGGAATCATCGACCCAACTCCTCGACGGGACGACCCAGCACCGCCTCGAGCTGTGCAAGGGCCAGTCCC
>CAYORZ010000432.1:0-1749 GCA_964406485.1 uncultured Gemmatimonadaceae bacterium
CCCCCCCCCCCCGGGGGCCCCCCCCCCCCCCCCGGGGGGGGGGGGCCGGGGGGGGGGGGGGGGGGGGGTGGGGGGAGTTCGTCGACGCGGCGGCGGTCCCCGGCGGCGAGGGTGCGCATCCCGGCCCGCAGTCCCCGGGTGGTCGCGGCGGTGTCGAGAAAGATGTCTTCCGCCTCTCCCTGCACGACCTCCATGAGCGCGTTGAAGTCGTCGATCCGGCGCTCCATGTGGTCGGACGCCTGCGCCAGCCGGTCGTTCAGCGCCCGGATCGAACGGTTCAGTCCCTCGATGTCGGTGCGGAGGCTCGCGGTGATGAACTCCACATTGGCGGCCACCGACTTCGACCGCTCGAGGAGTGGCTCGGCTCGGCGCGTCGTCTCGCGTCCGACCTGCTGCGCGGCCCGCAGGGTGCGGATCAGGATCACCACCGCGATGATCGAGCAGACGGCGACGGTAGACGCGGCGAGCACCAGCGCCCAGTCCGCGGCGATCGCTACCGCGTCGCGGTGGGCCTGCGCGATGAGGGTGTCGGATGCCTGGAAGGTCATGCCCAAGTCTACCCAAGGAAGGGCGCCGCCGAAACATCCGGCGCGCGTGACGTGGCCCGGAGCCCTCCGGAACGCCCGGCACGGAGCGTGCTGCCCGCCCGGGGGTAACCGCTTGTCACTCCCCGCCGCCGACCCTACCCTCCGGTGGCCTCTCCCCCCCGAACCTGTCGACATGAGCCGATTCATCGTGGAGGGCGGGGCGCCGCTCTCCGGTCGCGTCCGTCTGGCCGGCAACAAGAACGCCGCCCTCCCCTGCATCGCCGCGGCGGTCCTCACCGACCGGCCGGTCACCCTCGACAACGTCCCGCGGATCCGCGACGTCCTCACCCTCCTGGAGATCGTGGACTCGCTGGGTGCCACGGTGGAGTGGACCGACGACAACACCGTCACCATCGACGCGGCCGGCGTCGAGGTCGGGCGTGTCGATCGGGCGATGGCCGCCCGCATCCGCGCCTCCCTCCTCCTGGCGGGGCCCCTCCTCGCCCGCTTCGGCGACGTGACCCTCCCCCCTCCCGGAGGCGACGTCATCGGCCGGCGGCGGATGGACACCCACTTCCTCGCCTTCGAATCGCTTGGAGCGACGGTGGAGTTTGCGCAGGATTTCCGGATCCACGCCGATCGGGGACTCCGGGGCGCGCCGATCTTCCTCGACGAGCCCTCGGTGACCGGGACCGAGAACGCCATCATGGCCGCGGTGCTGGCGCGGGGCACCACGGTGCTGCGAAACGCGGCGGCCGAGCCCCACGTGCAGGACCTCTGCCGGATGCTCATCGCGATGGGGGCGAGGATCGAGGGGGTCGGCACGGGTCGTCTCGTCATCGAGGGGGTCGCCCGGCTCGACGGGACCCACTTCCGCCTCGGCGCCGACCACATCGAGGCCGGGTCGTTCATCGGACTCGCCGCCTTCACCGGGAGCGACATCGTGATCGAGGAGCCCCCGATGGAGCACCTCGACGCGACGCTTCTCGCCTTCCGCCGCCTCGGGGTGGACTGCTCGATCGAGGGCGCCGACCTCCGGGTACACGGCGCGGGCCCCCACGAGATCCGCCACGACGCCTTCGGCGCGGTGCCCAAGATCGACGATGGCCCCTGGCCGGCGTTTCCCGCCGACCTCACCTCGATCGCCCTCGTCACCGCGATCGGCTGCCGCGGCACGATCCTGATCCACGAGAAGATGTTCGAGAGCCGTATGTTCTTCACC
>CAYORZ010000433.1:0-1741 GCA_964406485.1 uncultured Gemmatimonadaceae bacterium
CGACGAGGCCCGCTCCCGCCTCGACTTCACGACCCGCCTCGCCGACCTGGCGTCGTGCGACCTCATCATCGAGGCGATCGTCGAGATCGCCGACGCCAAGGCCGAGACGTTTGCCGCCCTCGATGAGGTCTGCGGGTCGGAGACGATCTTCACCACGAACACGAGTTCGCTCACCGTGACCGATCTCGCGGCCCGCACGGCGCGTCCGGACCGCTTCATGGGGCTGCACTTCTTCAACCCCGTCCCCGCGATGCGGCTGGTCGAGGTCGTCCCGACGCTCGCCACCCTCCCCGAGGTCGAGGAGGCGGTCCTCGCCTTCGCCCGCGCCCTCGGAAAGGAGCCGATCGTCGCGCGCGACGGCTCGGGGTTCGTGGTGAATCTCCTCCTCGTCCCGTACATGCTCGACGCGATCCGGCAGCTCGACCGGGGGATCGCGTCGATCGTCGACATCGACACGGCGATGCGTCTGGGGTGTGGTCACCCGATGGGTCCCTTCACCCTCTGCGACTTCGTGGGACTCGACACGACCCTGCGCATCGCCGAGATCATGTTCGACGAGTACCGCGAGAGTCGCTACGCTCCACCCCCCCTCCTCAGGCGGCTGGTGGCCCTGGGGCGCCACGGGCGGAAGTCGGGAAAGGGGTTCTACGACTACTCCGGCGAGGAGCCCGTCGCCCTGGATGCCGGGTAGTCCGCACTCCCCCCGGACGACGAAGAGGGGCCCTCCCGGCGGGAAGGCCCCTCTTCAATTCCAGGGTGTCCGAACGGCGCGTGGTCGGCCGCGGCGGACCTCAGCGGCGGACGTTGCGGCGCTGCCGCCGGCGCTCCCGGCGAATCGCCGCCTCGCGCTTCCGCTTCCGCTGGGCACTCGGCTTCTCGTAGAAGCGGCGCTTGCGGAGTTCGGAGTAGAGCCCGGACCGCTGCACCTTGCGCTTGAAGCGGCGGAGGGCACGCTCGAGGCTCTCGTTGTCCTGGATGATCACTTCCAAAAGATCACGCTCCTGGGCGGAAAAAAAGTGGGTACAGATTGACATGATAGCGAAATTACCTTGCCGCGGTCAACCCGCCCTCCCGCGCCGGAACGCACCCCTCCGGGCGGCGCGAAGGCCGCCGCTGTCCGGCCTCCGGCGCGGGCGGCGGTCTACCCGTGGACCACGAGGCGGAGCACGAGGGTGATCCCCACGCCTCCGAGCAGGTAGACGGTCTGGGCGAGGGCACGCGAGCGGTCGCGGTGGCGGTGGATCTCGGGGATCAGGTTGGCGCCGGCGATGTAGATGAAACTCCCGGCGGTGATCGCGAGCAGCGCCGCCGAGAAGCCCTCGAGCCGCTGCCCCACTCCGAAGGCGAGGCCCACCCCGACCACCGCCACCAGCGCCGAGAGGAGGTTGAAGAGGAGCGCGCGCCGCACGGTGAGTCCCCCGTGGACGAGGATCGCGAAGTCGCCGATCTCCTGCGGAACCTCGTGGAGGATGATGGCCAGGGTCGTCGCCACCCCCGTGGCGGGATCGACCATGAAGGCCGCTCCGATCGCCACGCCGTCGATGAGGTTGTGCGCCCCGTCGCCGATGAGATTCATCCAGACGACGGGGTGTGGCTCCACGCAGTCCTCGCCGAGGCCGTGTCCGGGGGGGTGGAGGTCGACCCCGGGCTCGGAAAGCCGCACCGCCTCGGGGTGATGGTGGAACCAGAGCGCGCGCTCGAGTCCGAAGAAGCCGAGAAAGCCGGCGAGGAAGAGGAGGGA
>CAYORZ010000434.1:0-1733 GCA_964406485.1 uncultured Gemmatimonadaceae bacterium
CGCGTCGAGGGGGGGCTCGCGCTCCTCCCGCCGCGTGCGAGCGATGTCGAGGAGCGTCCGGGCGTGCACCTCGCCGGTGCGGAGGGCCCGTGCGACCTCGGCGAGTGAGGGACTAGCGGCGGGCACGTCTGTTGTCGTCCCGTTCCGGGACCGCCCCTCCCGTGAGGATCGCGCCGACGGCGGGAGAGAGCGGAAAGACGGCCTCGAAGGCGGCGCGGTCGGGAATCTCGGCGTAGAGGTCGAGGTAGACGGGGGCGCGCCCCCGCACCGGCACCCAGAGGCGGGGTGCGTCGATCTGGTGGAGGAGCACGGTCGCCCGCAGCCGCACCCGCGGTCGCCCCAACCGCTCGCACGGGATCGAGCGGGTGACGAAGAGGAGGGTGGCCACCCGCACCCGGTCGCCGTCGAGCCGGACCGAGGTCGCGACCACCCACCCGCAGAAGAAGGCGGGGAGGGCGAGGGGGGCGGCGATGGCCAGGAAGGCGGGGGAGCCGAAGCGGATCGCGAAGGCGACCATCGCCCCGCCCGCGAGCACCCCCAGGGCGATCAGCAGGCGCCAGAACCAGGCGAGGGCGCCGTAGCGGTAGACGGTCATCGGGGACTCCGCGCGGAGGGGGACGGTCTTTCCCCTGACGCGCGCGACGGCGCCCGGCGGGATCACTGCCGTCACCGCCCCGCCAGGATCACGTTGCCGGTCACGACACGCGCTTCGTCGGAGGTGAGCCAGACGATCAGCGAAGCGATCTCGTCGGGGGTGACCCACCCGCTGCGGTCCGCCTTCGGCATCGCTTCCCGGTTCGCCGGGGTGTCGATGGTGGTGGGGGCGATGGCGTTGACGGTCACCGATTCGGGCCCCACTTCGGCGGCGAGGGCGTGGGTCAGGGCCACCACCGCCCCCTTCGAGGCCGTGTAGGCGCTCATCCGCTTTCCGCCGTGCCGCACCGCCGGAGCGGCCGCGACGTTCACGATCCGTCCCCCCGGGGAGGCGAGGAGGAGGGGGAGGGCGGCCCGGGTGGTGATGAAGGTCGAGCGGGCGTTGAGGGTCATCATCCCGTCCCACGCCGCGTCGGACGTCTCGGCCAGGGGGGCCATCGTGAATCCGCCCACCAGGTTGCAGACGCCGTCCAGTCGCCCATCTTCGCGCTCGATACGGTCGACCACGTCGGCCATCGCCTCCGCGTCGGTCGCGTCGCCGGCGACAAGGCGGAGCGCAGGCTCGTCGGGGAAGGTGGTCCGCAGACGGTCCTCCCCATCCGGAGTGTGCCAGAGGGCCCAGACCCGGTCCCCCCGTCCGAGCAGTGCCCGGATCACGGCGAGGCCGAGTCCTCCGCTCCCCCCGGTCACGAGCATGATGCGTGAAGCCACCTTCCTCTCCCGGTCGTCGTTCTTGATCCCCACCTCGCCCTCGCCCAACTTCCGGCGCCTGTCGCCGGTCCGCGGAACTCCCCCCGGCCCCGCAGGCTACCACCTCAGGCGTCCTCCCACCACCGGAGTCCCATGCAACTGCGCACGGTTTCGCTTGCCGAGCTCGATGCCCTCGAAGTCGATCTCCTCGCGGTTCCCGTCTTCGGGACGGGCGACGCGATCGACTTCCCCGAGCTGACGGAGTCTCTCGCCGCCGTGGCCCGAGAGGAAGGGAGTGATCTCTCTGCGAAGCCCGGCGCTGCGCGGTACACACGTGAAGGAGTGGGGAGCGGACCCCGCGGGATCGGCTTCAGCGGGGCGGGGCAGCG
>CAYORZ010000435.1:0-1723 GCA_964406485.1 uncultured Gemmatimonadaceae bacterium
CGCAAGAATCCGGCCCCGCCCTTCACGACCTCCACCCTCCAGCAGGAAGCCTCGAAGCGGCTCCGCTTTCCGGCTCGCCGCACCATGCGCATCGCGCAGAGTCTCTACGAGGGGGTGGAGCTCGGCCGGCGGGGGGCGGTCGGACTGATCACCTACATGCGGACCGACTCCACCCGTGTCTCGGCCGGCGCCGCCCATCAGGCGCGCTCCTGGGTGCAAGACGAATTCGGAGCCGCGTACCTTCCCGGCGCCCCCCGGCTGTGGGGAGGCAAGCAGCAGAAGGCCGCGCAGGAGGCCCACGAAGCCATCCGGCCCACCGACCCCACCATCCACCCGCGGGAAGCGGCACGCTACCTCGACCGCGACGCGACCGCCCTCTACGAGCTGGTCTGGCTGCGGTTCGTGGCGAGCCAGATGTCACCGGCGGTCTACGACACCACCACGGTCGACTTCGACCTTGGCGGCGCCAGCGGGCGGAGGTGGCTCTACCGGGCCACCGGGTCGGTCGTGAAGTTCGACGGCTTCACCCGCCTCTACCTCGAGGCAAAGGAAGAGGGCGACCACCGCCGGCTCGATGATCTGGAGCCGCTCCCCGCGCTCGACACGGGGCAGCGGGCTGCCCTCGTCGGGCTCGACCCGAAGCAGCACTTCACCCAGCCCCCGGCCCGCTTCTCCGAGGCCTCGCTCGTGAAGGAACTGGAGGCGCTGGGGATCGGGCGTCCCTCCACCTACGCCGCGATCATCTCCACGATCCTCGAGCGCGAGTACGTGGTGCTCGAGAAGCGCCGCTTCGAGCCGACCGACCTCGGCGAGATCGTCGCGAAGCTCCTGGTCAAGGTCTTTCCCGACATCTTCGACGTCGACTTCACCTCGCGGATGGAGGGCGCCCTCGATCAGGTCGAAGAGGGAGAGGTCGGATGGCGGGAACTCCTCGAGGGCTTCCACCCCCGACTCGAGCGTCGTCTCGCGGAGGGGGCAGAGATGTCGGACCAGGTGCTCCTCGAGATCCTGGAGGCGGAGGGGGAAGAGTGCGACCGCTGCGGCCGGCCGATGGTGGTGAAGTTCAACCGGCGGGGGTCGTTTCTCGGCTGCTCCGGCTATCCGGAATGTTCGTCCACCCGCTCGCTCGGCGAGGCCGTCGATACGCCGCTGGGTGTCGACCCCGACACCGGCCGCGAGGTGCGGGTCAAGGTCGGTCCGTACGGCCCCTACGTCGAGCGGGCGGCCGCCGCGAAGGGCGAGAAGCCGCACCGGGTGAGCCTCCCCGAGGGGATCGCACCCGACGCCCTCACCCTCGACGAGGCGTTGCGCTACCTGGCGCTCCCCCGGACCCTCGGCCACGACCCCGCCACCGATGCCGAGGTCGCGGCCGGACTCGGCCGCTACGGACCCTACGTGCGTCGAGGCCGCACCTACGCCAACCTGCCGTCGCACGATGCCCTCTTCACCGTGACCCTCGACGAGGCCCTCGCCCTCATCAAGGCGAAGGAGGAGTCGGGAGGGCGCCGGGTGCTGCGCGCGATCGGCACCCATCCCGACAGCGGTGCCCCGGTCGAGCTTCTCGCCGGGCGGTACGGCCCCTACGTCACCGACGGCACCACCAACGCGAGCGTGCCGCGAACGGTGGACCCCGAGTCGGTGGATCTGGACGCCGCGGTCGCGCTGTTGCGCGAGCGGGCAGCCCGGGGTGGACGGCGGGGGCGCGGGAAGGGCGGGGGGCGGC
>CAYORZ010000436.1:0-1721 GCA_964406485.1 uncultured Gemmatimonadaceae bacterium
CCACTTCCGCGAGACGCTCGAGCTCGTGGAGCGGGCGAGGGAGAAGTACGATCTCGACCTCCGGGTCTACAGGCATCGCGAGAGTCGGGAGGTCTTCGAGGCGGAGTATGGCGAGCGACTGTGGGAGCGCGATCTCGACCGGTACCAGGAGCTGGCGAAGGTCGAGCCCTTCCGACGCGCGACGGCGGATCTCGATGCGTGGTTCACCGGACGACGCCGGGAACAGTCGGACACGAGGGCGCGCCTCCGACTCGTCGAGGACGGCAACAAGCTGCGCATCAACCCGCTGGTAGACTGGACGAAGGGTGAGCTCTGGCGGTTCATCACCGACAACGATGTGCCGTATAACCCGCTGCTCGACCAGGGCTACAAGAGCATCGGCGACGAGCCCCTCACCACGATCGTCGGCGAGGGTGAGGACGAGCGGGCCGGACGCTGGCGCGGCAGCGACCGGACGGAATGCGGTATCCACGAGTACCCGAATGACACCCAGGCCTGACAGCATCGAAGCAGACGTTGGACGGCATGGGCAGCCGAGAGGCATCGTCTATCTCGTCGGCGGGGGACCGGGTGATCCCGGGCTGCTGACGGTCGCGGCCGCCCGGTTGCTGCGGCGGGCCGACGTCGTCGTCCACGATGCGCTTATCGGTCAGGGCGTCCTGGATATGATCCCCGAGTCGGTGGAGCGGATCGATGTCGGGAAGAGGTGTGGTGGGCGTAGAACGACCCAGGAGCGTATCCACGAAGTTCTCATCGAGGCCGCGTCGCGGCATCGGACGGTAGTACGACTCAAGGGCGGGGATCCCTTCGTTTTCGGTCGGGGCGGGGAAGAGGCGCTCGCGCTGCGGGCGGCGGGCATCCGCTTCCGCGTGGTCCCGGGGGTCACGGCCGGCGTGGGGGTCAACGCCTACGCGGGGATTCCGGTCACCCACCGCGGTGTCTCGGCCGGCGTCACCTTCGTCACCGGTCACGAGGACATCGGCGGAGCGCAGAGTCGGATTGACTGGGAAGCCCTTGCCCGCGTCGATGGAACACTCGTCGTCTATATGGGCGTGGGTACGCTCGGCGGTGTAGCGGATCGGCTTATCCGGGCGGGGAAGGATACCGCCACTCCTGTCGCGGTCATCGAATGGGGCACGATCTCGAAGCAGCGGACGGTGACGTCGACACTCGGGGAGATCCCGGATGTAGCTGCCGCCGAGGGGATTCGCTCACCCGCGCTGGTCGTCATCGGCGAGGTGGTGCGGCTGCGTAAGGAGCTTTCCTGGTTCGAACGCTTTCCACTGCTCGGCCGGAAGGTCATCGTCGCGCGGTCGCGGCCGCAGGTGTCCCGAGTGACGCGGGCCCTCAGGCGTCTGGGGGCTGAGGTGATCGAGGCGCCCCGCCTGGGCCGGGTCCGCGCTTCCCTCGACGCCGACGGGCGGACGGCGATCAGGACGGTCGGCGATTTCGGCTGGACGGTCTTCATCTCGGTCGCATCGGTCGAAGCCTTCTGGCAGGAGCTGTCGGACGCAGGCCTCGACTCCCGCGCTTTCGCGACTTCCCGGATCGCATCCTTCGGCGCGGAAACGACGAAAGCGTTGACGAAGCGCGGGATACGCCCGGATGTCTCTGCCAGGACGTTCGATGTCGGACGGGTGCCTGACCTCCTTGCGGAGAAGGGCTCCCTGCGGGGCGCCCGCGTCCTCTTCCCGCGTGATGCCAGGCTCACATCGCCAATT
>CAYORZ010000437.1:0-1699 GCA_964406485.1 uncultured Gemmatimonadaceae bacterium
CTGCACGTACGCCGCGGCCTCCTGCTCGTCGGTCCCCCCGATTTCGCCGATCATCACGATGGCGCGGGTGTCGGGGTCTGCGGCGAAGGCCTCGAGGCAATCGATGAAGCGGGTCCCGATGAGGGGGTCCCCTCCGATGCCCACGCAGGTGGTCTGTCCGATTCCCGCTCGGGTCAGGTGGTAGACGGCCTCGTAGGTGAGGGTCCCGCTCCGCGAGACGACCCCCACGGGGCCGGGCGCGACGATCTGCGCCGGAAGAATCCCGACCTTCGACTTTCCGGGCGAGATGAGTCCGGGGCAGTTGGGGCCGAGGACGCGCACGCCGCGGTCGCGGGCGAAGGCGTGGGCCCGCGTCATGTCGAGGACGGGGATCCCCTCGGTGATCGCGACCACCAGGTCGATCCCCGCGTCGGCCGCCTCCATGATCGCCCCGGCAGCGAAGGGCGGCGGCACGTAGATGACCGAGGTGTTGGCCCGGGTCTCGGCGACCGCCTCTTCCATGGTGTTGAAGATCGGCACGGTGACGCCGCCGGGCCCCTCGAAGCGCTGTCCGCCCTTCCCGGGGGTGACGCCGGCGACCACCTGGGTGCCGTACTCGATCATCTGGTTGGTGTGGAACGAACCGTCGCGGCCCGTGATCCCCTGCACCACCAGCCTCGTGTTTTCATCGATGAAGATGGACATGTCAGCTCTCCTCAGCCCTGGGTCGCGAGTTCGACGGCCTTCTCGACCACGTCGTCCATCGACGTGTAGGCCTCGAATCCGGCGCGTTGGAGGATCTCCAGGGCCTGCTCTTCATTCGTGCCGGTGAGCCGGATCACGATGGGAACCTGGATCTCGATCTGTCGGGTGGCCTCGACGATGCCGTTGGCCACGTCGTCGGTGCGGGTGATTCCACCGAAGATGTTGAAGAGGATCACCTTGACGGCCGGGTCGGCGGTGATGATCCGCAGGGCGTTGACGACCTTCTCCGGGTTGGACGACCCCCCGATGTCGAGGAAGTTGGCCGGCTCCCCCCCGTAGTACTTCACGAGGTCCATCGTGGCCATCGCGAGTCCTGCACCATTCACGCAGCAGCCGACGTTGCCGTCGAGCTTGATGAAGGTGAGTCCCGCCTCGCGCGCGTCGGTCTCGGCGCGGGGCTCGGCCGAGCTGTCCCGGTACGCCTCGATCCCGGGCTTGCGGAAGAGCTCGTTCTCGTCGATCGAGACCTTCGCGTCGATGGCCTTCACCTCACCCTTGTCGGTGACGATGAGGGGGTTGATCTCGGCCATCGAGGCGCCGGCGTCGACGAAGGAATCGTAGAGCTGCCCCATGATCCGGGTCGTCTGCTTCACGAGCGCCGGGTCGTCGTGGAGGGAGTTGGCCAGCCAGTAGGCCTGGTGCGGGAGCAGCCCGTAGCGCGGATCGACGGGAAACTTGCGGATCGCGTCGGGATTGGTCGCCGCCACTTCCTCGATGTCGACGCCGCCCTCGGCCGAGACCATGAACATGGGCGCTTGCGTCTCGCGGTCGATGAGGATCCCGACGTACGCCTCCGACTCGATGTTCTCGGCCGGAGTGATGAGCACCTTCTCGACGACGAGTCCGTTGATCTCCATGCCGAGAATCGCGCGGGCGTGCTCCCCGGCCTCCTCGGGCGTCCTTGCCAGCTTCACGCCGCCGGCCTTGCCGCGACCGCCGGAGTGGACCTGCGCCT
>CAYORZ010000438.1:0-1661 GCA_964406485.1 uncultured Gemmatimonadaceae bacterium
GCCGCGGCCACCGCCATCACGCGATATCTCGTGAGGTTGTCCGGCAGCTTCACCGACACACTCGCCCTGCCCTCGGCATCCGTGCGCAATCGAGGGGCAAAGAGAGCGAGGGACGTGAAGTCTTCCCGTGCGTGGATCGGGTGGTCCTCGTCGCCCCCTAGACCGGCGAAGGCCTGCCGGAGCCCCGCACCGAGCCCCCCTCCCCAGGTCTCATCCGCATCGGAGGCCTTCGAGCCCGCCAGGAGGCCTGCACCTCCCCGCGTGCCCAGCCCGCCGATGCCCAATCCCCCACCACCTCCCCTCCGGCCCAGATCCCACTCGTCGGGCTCCATACCACTTCGGATCAGGAGAACGTTCTCGCGGTTTCCGAGTGCCCGGACGCCCGAAGGACGATCCCGATAGAAGGCGGCGAGAGGATCCGGCGTCCGATAATTCGAAAGCGCGAGCACCGCCTCGTCCACCACCATCACCGCCACCTCGGCAGCCCTCACCGGCCGGCCGTCGGGGTCCCGGACCTCGATGTCGAGGGTGGTGCTTCCTCCCGGCGGCAGCCTCGCCACCTTCGGCGTTGCCTGCACGGCGAGCGTACGGGTGGACGGGAGGACCTTCACCTTGGCCGAGCCGCTCGCCCGAGCCGGGCGAAGCGGAAGCGAAGGATCCGGTTCGCCGTCCGCACCTTCCCGTGGAGCCGCGCCGACCAATTCGACGGCGAACTCCACGTTCGGCACCATCGAGTCGTCGAGCTCGACCTCCAGCGTCTGCGACGGCTCCGTCACCCACCCAGTACCCAGGTACGTAGCGCCGATTCGTTCCTACGTCCCTGGCCGTCGGTGACCACCGCCGTCACCTGGTAGCGTCCGCCCAACTCCGTGGGGAACCTGCAGCGCACGGGCTTGGGGTCGCGTCGACTCTCGACCTGGCAGCGCTGCACGTCGACCTCTTCCTCCACGCTCCGATTTCCCCGCGGGGTCGTCACGAGCCGTGCCGCTCGGACCTCGACGGGCCGCCCACCGACGAAAGTCCCCTCGACGTCCGTCACCACCACGTCGACGTCGATCGGCTCGCCCGCACGAACGAAATTCTTGGCGAGGCGCAGGCCGACGTAGCGGTCCGAGGGGTGCACGAGCATCGAGGCACGACCGGACCAGCGCTGCCGGTTGAGGTCCTCCACACTCGCGGTGAGCGATAGGTGGAGGGGATAGGCGGGCTCGAGCTTTTCGAGGCTCAGCCGCAATCGATGGGTGCCCGCCGCATCGGTCCGCGCCGACCAGGTTTCCCGCCGCCGCTCTTCCTCCCTGTCGAACCAAGGCCACCACCACCTGGGCGCCGGTCCGAAGTGGTAGTCGCCTCGATTCGGCGGTGTGAAAGAGGTGGACCTTTGCTCGACCGTCCAAGTCACCGGCGCATCGGGCAGCCCGCCCCCCGCGTAATACGAGGCGGTGACGGTCGCCACGACGTCATCCCCGGCGAAATGAGGCCCCTCGCCGAGCTCCGCCCTCACCTCGTACTCGGGCTTGCGGAACTCCTCGATCGAGAAGCGGTGGATGTGCAAGGACCCGAGCGTCAAATGCAACCATGCGATTCCAAGGTTGGCGTTCTTCGGAACCTCGAACTCGAAGTCGAAGGATCCACTCTCGCTCAGGCGAGCGCTCCCCGACGCC
>CAYORZ010000439.1:0-1661 GCA_964406485.1 uncultured Gemmatimonadaceae bacterium
CGAGCGTGACGAGCGGCTCCAGGTCGTACCCCATGATCCACGGGAGCGGGAGGTGGGCCGACGTGGGGCAGACGTCGGCCAGGAAGCAGGCGGTCTCGCCGGAGTCCTCGATGAGCACCGACTGGTGGTAGGGGGTGTGCCCCGGCGTCGGGATCACCCGCACCCCCTCGGTGACCTCTGCCGCGCCCTCGACGAAGCGCCACAACCCGGCCTTCTCGATCGGGTCGAAGTTGTCGGGAAGATAGCTGGCCCGGATGCGTTCGTTGCGGCGGTGGGCGAAGTCGAACTCCCGCCGCTGCACGACGTATTCGGCGTCGGGAAAGGAGGGGACGACGTCGCCGCCCACCCGACGGCGCGTGTTGCCCCCCGCGTGATCGAAGTGGAGGTGCGTCGAGACCACGATGTCGATGTCGTCGGGGGCGAAGCCCGCGGCCCGGATCGCGTCTTCGAGTCGGGTGGGGTCGCCGGCGTTCTCGATCCCGTAGATCGAGTGGAATTTCTCGGACTCCTTGTTTCCGGACCCGGTGTCGACGAGCACGAGAGCCTGCGGCGCCTCGACCAGGAGGCACCGCATGGCAAGCGGGATCCGGTTGCGGTCGTCGGGCACCATGTGCCGGGACCAGAGGACCCGCGGAACGACCCCGAACATGGCCCCGCCGTCGAGCTTCTGCCTGCCCGCATCGAGGGCGTGGATACGGATGCTGCCGACGTCGGTGCTGCGGACCAGGGGGTGGGGGTCGGTCGTCACGATTCGTCCTCCCAGAGGGTACGCTGAGGGGAGCGCCGCCCCCGTCGTCGGGTGCGGCGCCGAAGGATCCGGTTCAGGGACTGCAGGTCGTGGCACCCCTCCCGGGCCGCCTCGTCGAGAAGCCGGATCAGGATCCGGGCCGTGGCGAGGGCGTCGCCGTGGGCGCGGTGCCGCGCATGATTCTCGATTCCGTAGTGCCGGGCCAGGGCATCGAGGTTCCGTCTGCGCAGACGGGGAAGCAAGCCGCGCGCCATCCGGACCGTGCAGAGGTGGGGGCCCACCTCGGCCTCGCCGAGTGCTTCCTGCAGTTCGGCCCGGACGAAGGCCAGGTCGAAGCGGGCGTTGTGGGCCACGAAGACCCGGCCGCGCAGCCGGCGCTGGACCTCGGGGGCGATCGCCTCGAACGCGGGCGCGTCGGCGACGAGCGCCGCGTCGATTCCGGTGATCCCCTGGACGATGGGGGGGATCGGGCGGCCCGGGTTGACCAGGGTGGTGTATGACTCGGCCACCTCGCCGCCGCGCACCTCGACGATGGCGATCTCGGTGATGCGGTCGCCCGCTCCGGCCCGCCCCCCCGTGGTCTCGACGTCGACCACCGCGAAGTCCAGCTCGGACAGCGCGGGGCCGAGGGGCGCGCCCCGCAGCGACCACGTTCCTCCCGCGTCGACGGTGAAGCGGGGGTCGTCGCCGATCAGGGCGAAGACCGCCGCCGACGCCGCCCCGGCGTGTCCCTCGAGCCGCAACACCTCGCGGGCGAGGGCGAGCGTGTGCACCGGGCCCCGGGCGAGGAGGTCGCTCACCCGCCCCACGAGCGTCCGCCGCGACGGGCTCACCCCGCCCCCCCGCCGCACGGGCGCATCGTCATCGGTCTCCGGCGGTCCCGGCTCCGAGACCGCGCCGCGTGAGTTCGAAG
>CAYORZ010000440.1:0-1657 GCA_964406485.1 uncultured Gemmatimonadaceae bacterium
TGATGTTCGGCAGTCCCGAGACGACGTCGGGGGGACGGGCGCTCAAGTTCTACGCCTCCCTCCGGCTCGACATCCGGCGGATCGGGGCCATCAAGGACGGTCAGGACATCACGGGCAACCGCACCCGGGTGAAGGTGGTCAAGAACAAGACGGCGCCGCCGTTCCGCCAGGCCGAATTCGACATCATGTACAACGAGGGGGTGAGCCACACCGGCCTCCTCGTCGATATCGGGGCCGAACACGACATCGTGCAGAAGTCGGGGGCGTGGTACTCCTACGGCGACCTCCGCCTGGGACAGGGGAAGGAGAATGCGAAGGTCTTCCTCTCCGAGAACCCCGACGTGGCCGAAGAGATCGAGGGCCGGATCCGGGCCGTCCTCGACCTCCCCGGTGGGACAGCGGCGGCCTCGGACGACGAGGACGACCCCGAGGGTGACGACGACTGAAGAGGGGCTCGGGGGGAGGGGCGGCCTTCGCCCCCCCCTCCGGCTCCATTGAGGGGCGTCGGCGGGGTCGGTTATCTTGAGGGCTGTCGCCTTCGCCCTCCCGGGCCTCCCCCCTCCGGTGCATCCATGACGGCCGCCGAGATCCGCCAGCGCTTCCTCGACTTCTTCGCCGCCCGTGGCCACACCCCGCTGCCCAGCGGATCGCTCGTGCCCGCCGACGACCCCACGCTCCTCTTCACCAATGCGGGGATGGTGCCGTTCAAGCGGGTCTTCCTCGGACTCGAGGAACTGGACACGCGGCGGGCGGTGACGTCGCAGAAGTGTGTGCGGGCGGGAGGAAAGCACAACGACCTCGAAGAGGTGGGGAAGACGACCCGGCATCACACCTTTTTCGAGATGCTGGGCAATTTCTCCTTCGGCGACTACTTCAAGGCCGAGGCGGTGGCCTACGCCTGGGAGTTCCTGGTCGACGAGGTGGGGCTCGAACCCGACCGGCTGGTGGCGACGGTCCACGAGAGTGATGACGAGGCGGAGCGGCTCTGGATCGAGGAGGTCGGCGTGCCGGCCGGGAGGGTCTTCCGCCTGGGCGACGAAGACAACTTCTGGCAGATGGCCGAGACGGGGCCGTGTGGTCCCTGCTCCGAGCTCCACTACGACCTCCGTTCCGACGCCGACCGTGCTGCGCCTCTCGACCGGGAGTCCTTCATCGAGATGTCGGAAGACGGGCGCTTCATCGAGCTCTGGAACCTCGTCTTCATGCAGTACGACCGCGATGCGGACGGGGTGATGACGCCCCTCCCCGCCCCCTCGATCGATACGGGCGCCGGGCTGGAGCGGCTCGCCGCCGTGCTCCAGGGGGTGGACTCCAACTTCCACACCGACCTCTTCCGTCCCCTCCTCGCCCGCGTCGGCGAGGTCGTGGGCCGGCCCTACGCCCCCGAGACCGCGGCGGGCGTGTCGTTCCGGGTGCTGGCCGACCACGCGCGGGCGGTGGCGTTTCTCCTCGCCGACGGGGTGTTCCCCTCCAACGAGGGGCGGGGGTACGTCCTGCGTCGGATCCTGCGGCGCGCGGTGCGACACGCCTGGCTGCTCGGGCGGCGGGAGCCGACCCTGGTTCACGTCGTCGAGGCGGTGATCGACACGATGCGCGACGTCTACCCGGAGCTCGAGCAGCGTCGGAGACACCTGCTCACCACCACCCGTGCCGAGGA
>CAYORZ010000441.1:0-1648 GCA_964406485.1 uncultured Gemmatimonadaceae bacterium
AGGGTGGCGGGCGACGTGGGCGGTGGTGATGCTCCTCCCCCTGGCCGGGGCCGCGGCGTGCAATCCGGAGCGGGGGAACGAGGCGTGGGCGTCGGATGCGGCCCCGCTCGAGGCGGGCTTCACCCGGGAGCGTCCCGCCGAAGCCCCGGCGGCTCTCCAGGAGGGGGCGAGCGACGTCGATGCCTCGCGCCGCACCGCCATCGTGCAGGCGTCGGAGCGCGTCGCCCCGTCGGTGGTCACCATCAATACGGTGCGCACGCAGCGGGTACGCCCCACGTCGCTCTGGGAGAGCTTCTTCCTGCCCCCCAACGCCGCCCGCCAGGTGTCGGGGCTGGGGTCGGGCTTCGTGGTCGACGGCGAGGAGGGGCTCGCGATCACCAATGACCACGTCGTGCAGGGCGCCGAGCGGCTTCTCGCCACCTTTCCCGACGGACGCTCGTTCGAGGCGACCGTGGTGGGCACCGACCCGGTGACCGACCTGGCCGTCATCCGCATCGACGCCGACGAGCGGCTCCCCGTCGCCCCCCTGGGCACCTCGGAGGGCCTCTACATCGGGGAGTGGGTGGTGGCGATCGGCAATCCCTTCGGATACCTCCTCTCCAACCCGGAGCCCACGGTGACGGCGGGGGTGGTGAGCGCGGTCGGACGTCACATCGTGCCCTCGAGCGACGACGACGGCTTCTACCTCGGCATGATCCAGACCGACGCCTCGATCAATCCGGGGAACTCGGGGGGTCCCCTCGTCAACGCCCTGGGGCAGGTGATCGGGGTCAACTCCTCGATCTTTTCGCGGTCGGGCGGGAGCGACGGCCTCGGATTCGCGATCCCGATCGACCGGGCGCTGCTCGTGGCGCGCGACCTGATCGACCACGGTGAAGTGCGCCGCGCCTGGCTCGGCGTGAACGTCGAACCGGCCGAGGCCGACGACTGGGGGCGCACGCGCGGGGTGCTGGTGAGCCAGGTGGCCGGCGGCTCCCCCGCTGCCCGGGCAGGGTTGGTGGCGGGGCGCCGGGTACTCAGCGCCAACGGCCACCCCCTCGCTGTCCCCCTCGACTGGGAAGACGTGATCATCGACCTCCGTCCGGGCGACATCCTGAGGCTCGAGGTCGAAGGCGCCGCGTCGCCCGTCGAGATCCGTGCGGGCGAGCTCCCCTCGGTCGCGGCCGCGCGGGTGGTCGTCCTCGACGAACTCGAGATGATCAACGTCACGCCCCAGATCCGGGCCGAGCGCGGGCTCGCCTCCGAGGCGGGTGCGCTCGTGGTGTCGGCGTCGCCGGCGATCACCAGCCAGATCGGACTCCGGGCGGGCGACGTGCTCGTGCAGATCAACAATGTGCGGGTGGGCTCGGCCGAAGAGGCCGCCCGTCTCTTCCAGCAACTCCCCCCGGGACGCGTTCGCATCGGCGTCGAGCGGGGGGGCGGATACGCCTTCTTCGACTTCATCTGGCAACGCGGATGACGCAGCAATCCGACGGCTACGCCCACCCGCTCACCGGCCGCTATGCGTCGGCCGCGATGCAGCGCATCTTCAGTCCGGCCCACCGCTACGGCACCTGGCGCCGACTCTGGCTCGCGCTGGCCGAGGCACAGCAGGAGACGGGACTCCCGGTCTCCGACGCCGCCCTCGAGCAGTTGCGGGGCGCCCTCG
>CAYORZ010000442.1:0-1643 GCA_964406485.1 uncultured Gemmatimonadaceae bacterium
CGATCGCCTCCCCGAGGTGACCGACGCCCAGCTCGACGCCGCGATCCTCGCCCGCCTCGAACTGCTGGGTGTGGACCTCTCCGTCCTTCCCGTCGACGACCGGACCGCGCCGGCCGACCAGCAGCGGATCCTCGCGTCGGCCCGCCGCTTTCTCCGCTCCACCCCGCAGGCGATCGCCGACTTTCCCCTGGACCCGCACGAGGTGGTGCCGGTGATGTATCCGGCCGCTTCGCCCCTTGTGGGGGGAGGCGAGGAATGACGCGTTCCGCGACTTCCCCCGTCCCCGAACCGACCCGGAACAAGGCGGACACCGAGCTCCAGCCCACCGACCGCACCGTCGACCGTCGCGACTTTCTCCGGAGGGCGGCGGCGCTGGGGGCGGCAGCGTCGACCGGGGCGCTGGGCTCCACCCTCGTGCGTCCGGCCCCGGCAGCGGGCGCGACGCCCGCGCCGCTCCCTTCGGGCCTGCCCGACGTCGCCCTGCCGCAGGAGTCCGATCCCGCCTTCTTCTCGCTCGCCGAGGCGGCGGCCGCGATCCGCCGCCGCGACCTCTCGGCCAGCGAGCTCCTGGAAGCCTGCCTGGCCCGCATCGAGCGCCACGATCCCGTTCTGCTGGCCTTCAATACGGTGCCTGCGGCCCAGGCGCGGGCCGCCGCCCGGGCCCTCGATTCCGGACCGCTGAAGGGGGCGCTGCACGGAGTCCCCCTCGCCGTGAAGGACAACTACTACACGGCCGGCGTCCGCACGACGGCCAACAGCCACATCTTCGCCGACTTCGTTCCCGACTGGGACGCCGAGGCGTGGGCGCGGCTGAAGCAGCAGGGGGCGATCCTCCTCGGCAAGACCCAGATGGGACCGCTGGCGACCAGTCGGGCGACCACCCCCGACGGCGAGACCACCACCGTCAATGCGTGGGCGCCGGCCACCCCCTCGATCAGCCCGGGAGGCTCGTCGAGCGGGTCGGCCACCGCCGTGGCGGCCCGCCTCGCCCCGTCGAGCACCGGGACGCAGACGGGAGGGAGCATCACGGGTCCCGCCGAAGCGCAGGGGCTCACCGGAATCAAGCCGACCATGGGGCGGGTCTCGGCCCGGGGCATCATTCCGCTGAGCTACACCCGTGATCACCCCGGTCCGATCGCCCGCGACGCCATGGACGCGGCGATCCTCCTCTCCGTCATGGCCGGCCCCGACCCGCACGACCCCCGCACCCTCGGCCAGCCGCGCCTCGCCGATCTCGTCACCTCGGCCACCCCGGTCGAGCGGGGCGGGCGTCCGCGGCTGCGCTGGCCCACCCGGATCGGCGTCCTCCCCGGCTACCTCGACGCGCCCTCTGCTCCTCCCCCCGTCCCCGCCGATGCCCCCGCCGACGAGCGCGCGCTGGCCGAGCGGCGCCGCGCCGCGGTGGAGCGCGAAGCCGACGCCGTGCGGGCACGGCAGACGTTCTTCACCACGCTCGAATCCATGGGCGCCGAAGTGGTGGAGGTGGCGCTGCCGCCCGACTGGGAGACACTCACGTCGGGCAGCTTCAACAATGTGCGGCTGCCGGAGCGCTCCGAGCCCTTCCTTCCCGTGCTCCGCGACGACGTGCGGAAGTTCGGCGTCTCGCTCTCGCCGTGGATCAACGGGCTGCTCCTTCCCGCGAC
>CAYORZ010000443.1:0-1640 GCA_964406485.1 uncultured Gemmatimonadaceae bacterium
CTCAGCTCACCCTTCGAGACCGAATCGGTGGTGGGGGTCTTCCTCACCTCGGCCTCGTCCCTGCTCACCGCGACGGCCAGCTTCGTGGACACCGACGACGATGGTCACCTGGGCGCGGGCGAGGTCCTGGTGATCGAGTTCTCGCAGTTCGTCTACAGCATCTTCTCCGACGAGCCGGAAACCCTCGTCTACGAGTTCGACTTCGACCTCGACGGAAGCGGGCTCGTCGGGGACGCCGAGGGAGAGTACGGAGCGTTCGACGAGTTTCGGGCGTCCCCGGATCCGAGCCACTCCTTCGAGAACATGGCGAAGCGCTTCACGCATTCGGGCATCGAGGCCATCCATCCGGGCGCCACGATCCCGACGGGCACCGAGGTGGTGATCCGCTTCGACCAGTCGTTCCGGTGGGGCTCACCCTCGTCGCCCCTGCAGACCCAGGAGCTGCGGGCGACGCTCACCGCCATCGCCCCCTGAGCCGTCGGGGGATCACCACCCGAGGAGCGGACGCCCGTCGCTTTCGGAGCGGCGGGCGTTTCGCCTCGTGGGTCAGAGGGATCGGAGGAGACGGTCGATCAGTCCGCCGAAGGAGCCGTTGGACATGACCAGGACGACGTCTCCCGGCCGGCATTCCTCCACGAGCGCCTCCAGGATCCCGTCCGCGCTCTCGTGCGCCGTCGCGAAGATGCCCCGCTCGCGGATGCGGGCGCAGAGCGCCTCCGCGTCCAAGCGTTCGCTCTCGGGGACGCGGTCGTGGGGCAGGGGCGACTGGATGAGCACCCGGTCCGCCCGGTCGAAGCTCGAGGCGTAGGCCTCCTGGTGGATCGAGCGCCGGCTGGTGTTCGACCGCGGCTCGAAGGCGGCGACGAGCCGCCGTCCGGGATGGGTCGCCCGCACCGCCGCGATGGCCTCGACCACGGCGGTGGGGTGGTGGGCGAAGTCGTCGATCACGCGGATCCCCCGCACCTCCCCTCGGACCTCCTGCCGCCTGCGGACCCCGCGGAATCCGGCCAGCCCATCGGCGAGCTTCCGGGGGTCCGCGCCGCGCGAGAGGCAGGCGGCGAAGGCGGAGAGCGCGTTCTCCACGTTGTGCCGGCCGCCCATGGGGAGCGAGGCCTCGAGGAGGGCCTCGCCCTGCCGGCGGATCCGGAAGCGCGTCCCCGCCTCGTCGGTCGAGAGGATCTCCGCCGTCCAGTCCGCATCCACCCCCGGTGCGGCCGAATAGGTCTCCACCCGGCAGCGCGCCTGCCGTGCGATCCGGGGAGGCGCCTCGGTGGTGGCGCAGGCCAGGACCAGGCCGTCTGCGGGGAGGATCTCCATCAGACGCTCGAAGGCGGACTCGTAGTGCGCCGTGTCCCGGTAGATGTCGGCGTGGTCGAACTCGCAGGAGGTGAAGATCAGGGTCCGGGGGCGGTAGTGCAGAAACTTCGGCCCCTTGTCGAAGTAGGCGGTGTCGTACTCGTCGCCCTCGACCACGAAGTCCTCGCCCTGGCCGAGCCGGGCCGAGGTCCCGAAGTTGCCCAGCACCCCGCCGACCAGGAAGGAGGGATCCCGTCCCGCGGCGTCGAGGAGGTGGGCCACCATCGAACTCGTGGTGGTCTTGCCGTGGGTGCCGGCGATCACGATGGCGTGCCGCGACTCGA
>CAYORZ010000444.1:0-1639 GCA_964406485.1 uncultured Gemmatimonadaceae bacterium
TCGGTCGACCTCCAGATCGACGATGCCCTGACCCACCTCGAGGGCGCCTTCAGCATGGTGATCTCGGTGGGCGACACGCTCTACGCGGTCCGCGACCGGCGGGGCTTCCGGCCCCTGGTGCTCGGACGGCTGGAGGGGGGCCACGTGGTGGCCAGCGAGACGTGCGCCCTCGACATCATGGGGGCGACCTACGTGCGCGATATCGAACCGGGCGAGGTGCTCAAGATCCGCGGCGCGTCGGTCGAGCCGCTCCGGCCGCTCCCCCCGGCCGACCGTCCGGCCCCCTGCATCTTCGAGCTCGTCTACTTCGCCCGCCCCGACTCGCGTCTCTGGGGCGTGAGCGTCGACCGGGCGCGGCGGGCCTTCGGACGCCAGCTCGCCCGCGAGCATCCCGTCCCGGCCGACTGCGTGATCGCCGTCCCCGACTCGGCGAATTCGGCGGCCCTGGGGTACGCCGAAGAGAGCGGGATCCCCTTCGAACTGGGACTCCTGCGCAACCACTACGTCGGCCGCACCTTCATCAAGCCGAGCCAGGCGGATCGCGACTTCGGGGCGCGCATCAAGTACAATCCGGTGCGCGAAGTGCTCGACGGGAAGCGGGTCGTGGTGGTCGACGACTCGCTGGTGCGCGGCACGACCAGCCGCTCGCTGGTGAAGTTCATGAAGGAGGCAGGCGCGCGCGCAGTGCACCTTCGCATCGCTTCGCCCCCGGTGAAGAGTCCCTGCTTCTACGGGATCGACATGTCCAGCCGCTCCGAGCTGATCGGGTCGAGCAAGTCGATCGCCGAGATCGCCGACGAGATCGGGGTGGATTCCCTCGGCTACCTCTCGCTCGAGGGGATGGAAGGAGCCGTGGCGGAGGCCGGCCCCTACTGCAACGCCTGCTTCTCGGGCGACTACCCGGCCCCCCTCATCGACGTGGAGAAAGGATACGTGCCCGGCAGCGTCGGGCCCGGCTGCTGATGGCCGGCGACGCCGTCACGCGCGAGCGCTTGCGGACCCTCCCCAGGGCCGAGCTGCACGTGCACCTCGACGGCTCGGTGCGGCCCGGCACCATGCTCGAACTCGCGGCCGAGGTGGGCGTGCAACTCCCCGCCTCCGACCCCGAGGGGGTGGCCGCGGCGCTGCGGGCCGACGACTCCGATGACCTGGTGGCCTACCTCGAGGTCTTTGCCACCACCCTGCGCGTGCTCCAGGCCGCCGAGCACCTCGAACGCGTCGCGTACGAACTCGCCCTCGACCACGCCGCCGAGAACGTCCGCTGGCTGGAAGTGCGGTTCAGCCCCTGGCTGAACACCCGCGGGGGGTTGTCGATGGACGAGGTGCTCGACGCCGTCCTTGCGGGGCTCGCCCGGGCGGAGTCCGAGTGCGGGGTGCGCAGCGGGGTGATCGTCTGCGCCCTCCGCCACCTCTCGCCCGCCATCTCGATGGAGCTTGCCGAACTCGCCGTCGCCTACCGCGACCGCGGGGTGATCGCCTTCGACCTCGCGGCGGCCGAGGCCGGCCACCCGGCTGCCGACCACGCCGAGGCCTTCCGCCACGTCGCCCACCACGGGCTGGCCCGCACGGTGCACGCCGGCGAGGCCCACGGCCCGGCCTCGATCCGCCAGGCGATCGCCGACTGCGGCGCCCAGCGCAT
>CAYORZ010000445.1:0-1628 GCA_964406485.1 uncultured Gemmatimonadaceae bacterium
GGTGCCGTGCCGTCTCGGGCGGTCGTGCCTGGGTCGGGCGGTCGTGCCTGGGTCGCGGTGTCGGGGCGGGCGCCCATGTCTCCTCGGGCGCCCGCGCCTCATCGGGCTCCCCACCTCACGGGCACGGGCCGAACTTGGGGCAGTCGGCGCAGTTGGTGCGGAAGGCGGTGGAGAGCGGGAGGGTGCCGGTCGGGGCGAGGCTCTCGGCCATGACGTGGACGAGGGAGCGGTTCTCCACGAAGAGGGAGTGGGTCACGTCCAGGCCGTTGGTGCTCTGGCAGGTGTTGATGGAATCGTCGCCCGCGCCCACGAGCGTGCCCGTGTACTCCAGTCCGTCACCGCCCACGATGGGGACGAGCTCCTGGTTCAGGTTGACGATGGTGCCCCCACAGACGCCGGTCTCCAGCTCGCAGGTCGAGCTGCAGCCGTCGCCCGCGGTGATGTTGCCGTCGTCGCATTCCTCCCCCTCGTCGATGACGGCGTTGCCGCAAAGGCTGCAAGCCGTGGTGTCGAAGGAGGTGCAGTCCGCGGAGCAGGTCAAGGTGCCGCTCGCGAATCCGTGGTCCGTGCAGGCCTGGCCGCGGGGGTCCTCACCGTTGCAGACCTCGTCCGCGGTCGCCATTCCATCTCCACAGACGGGGCAGAACTCCCGAATGGCCGCGCAGCGGGGATCCTCGCAGTCGGCTTCACCGTTCTTCAGGCAGTCCTGGGGGGACCAGCAATCCGCCACGTCCCATTCGCAGGAGGAGGTGCAGTTCGCGGTCCCCTCCACGCCGGCTCCGATCTCGGAGCAGGCGCTCGTCAGGCCGGCGATACATTCTTCTCCTTCGTCGAGGACGCCGTCGCCACAGCGAGGTAGCGTGCAGTCGGTCCGACAGCGATCCGGCTCCGAATCACTGTTTCGATCGCCCTCGTCGCAGGCCTCGCCTTCCTCCACGATCCCGTTTCCGCAAACCGCTTCGGAGCCGGCCCCGCCCCCGACTCCGCCCTCGCCGCCACTCCCGCCATTTCCGCCGGCGCCGCCGTCTCCTCCAGAGCCTCCGGAGCCCGCTTCTCCGCCACCCGTCCCCGCGCCCCGTCGGTCGGCGGCCTCGGATCGGACGAGTCGCAGGCGAGCGAGAGGGTCGACGCGAATGCGAAGAGGATGACGACGAAAAGCCGACGAATCATGGTTGACCTCCGCGAGAGTTTTCGTCGACGCTATCAGGAATACGACTTGTTACACAAGGTGTCGAAAGGGTGGCCCCTCGCGACCGCGGTACCGCTCCGCCCGCGGATGGAGTAGGCTGCCCCGCCATGGACGGACGACCCGGCACGAGCCTTCTCCTCCCCCTTCTCCTCCTTCTCCTCCTTCTCCTCCCGTCGGCTGCGGCGGCGGTTCGGGCCGCCGATGGGGAAGGCGCGAGAGAGGGGCCTCCGAGGGTGGAGGACCCCCGCCGCGTGGTGCTCGAGGCCATGAAGGCCGAGCTGGCGGAGTCCATGACCAAGCTCCGACTGGGCGAGCACGAGTCGCCGTACTTCATCGCCTACCAGCTCAAGCAGCATGCGGGTCGCGGGATCGTCGCGCGCTACGGTGCGGTGATGGACGCCGTTCGCCGCGAGGAGGCGAGGCTCTTCGTGGACGTCCG
>CAYORZ010000446.1:0-1603 GCA_964406485.1 uncultured Gemmatimonadaceae bacterium
CAACGTGGTGCACACTGCACCAATGAAAACCCCCACCACTCCCCCCGCCCGAGTCCGGCTCACGATCTCCGTGACGCCGGAGGTTCACGCAACGTTCACCCGCATGGCTGAGGCCGGCAGCATGTCCGTGTCCAGAGCCATGGGCGACTGGTTGGCCGATACGCTCGATGCGGCCGACCAAGCGGCCACGATGATGGCCAGGGCCCGGGAGGCTCCCCGGCTCGTCGCCCGGGAGCTCCATTCCTACGCCCTGGGCATGGTCGACGAGACGAGCGCTGTTCTCGAGACGATGCGGACGGGCGCCAGAGCGACGGCGAGGGCCGCGAGCACCGCGGCCGCGACGGCGCGCCGGAGCCCGTCCCCCCCGTCAGGTAATACGGGGGGGAAAGTCCCCCAGAAGGGGCAGAAGAAGGGAGGTCGGAGACGTGCCTAGCCCTCAGAAAACGACGGTCGATTACCTGTCGGTCCGTACCCAGGAGCGCCCAGAAGGGGCCCTAGAGGGCTTCCGGGGGCTGTTTGGGGAGCTGGGCCCCTCCTTGGCCCTTGAACGGCTCAGGCATGGCCTCCACGGCTACCGGGAGGGTGCCGAGCTGCGGTTGGCCGGGATGCGCGTCGGCCGGATGGACTACGGCGGCGAGCATATGCGCGGCTGGCTGCGCGTGGAGCTGGAAGGCGAGGGGTGCAGTTGGGTCCGAGACTGGGACGCGATCGCGGACGTTGAGGCGCTGCCCGGGGCGCAGATTCGGCGCTTCGATGCGGCACTGACGACATGGCGGGGCGAAGTCAGCCATGAGCGCGTCGTCCAGGCGCACGCCGACGGCGCGTTCACGACCGGGGGTCGCCCGCCGAACCTGCGGCAGCAGATCAACTCGCAGCACGGCAAGGGGCGCACCGCCTACGTGGGCGACCGTGCGGCGGACAAGTTCGGGCGGTTCTACGAAAAGGGCTTCGAGATGCTCGCGGGCTTCCCGGAGGCCGCAGCGGAGGAGATCACGCACATCGACGGCTTTCCCGTTGAGGGGATCTACCGCAGCGAGATCGAGCTCAAGGCCAAGACGCGGCCCATTCCGTGGGAGGTGATCGAAAGGCGCGATGAGTACTTCGCGGGCAGCTATCCGTTCTGCGCGGAGATTCTGCCGGGAGTCGAACCGGACATCCTGCAGCGGCGACCCGAGCGCGCGCCACAGCTGGAGCTCGCGGCGGCGCTGGCGCATTGCCGGCAATCGTACGGGCGGGCGCTGTTCACCGCTTTGCATGCCTACGGCGGCGACATTGGCGCGGTGTGGGAGCGGATCGTCGGAGACAAGCACTCGCCGCGCCTTCTCGCGGCGGGCGTGCTGCTGGTGGAGCACGAAGAATGAGTTGCCATCTCCTGCCCAGGCATCGGGGGCGCGGGCGCATGTCGGCTTAGCCAGCCCAGGCACTTCGGGGTATGGGGCGGAGCCCCATGCAGACCGCTCCCGTTAGCGGGCCGCTAAAGCTTCGTCGCGGGCGACTCCCTGTCTACGAACCAAGGTGCCTCATCCGCGCCCTGTAGACAGAACGGTGCAACGTGGTGCACACTGCACCAATGAAAACCCCCACCACTCCCCCCGCCCGAGTC
>CAYORZ010000447.1:0-1603 GCA_964406485.1 uncultured Gemmatimonadaceae bacterium
TCGCGAGGACCGGGCGCCGGTGCGCCGCGTGGCCTTCCTCGCGACCCCGCACCGGGGCACCGTCTCCGCCCATCTCGCCTGGGGCGCCGGCCGGGACGAGATGCTCCCCGACAGCCCCTTCCTCGACACGCTGAACGCCGCCCCGCCGGTGCCGCCCGGGGTGGAGGCGATCACGATCCGCACCCCGATCGAGACCCACGTCATCCCGCCCGAGAACGGCACCCTGCCCGGCGTCCCGGATTTCGAGGTCTGCTGCCCCACGCACGACGCCCTGCCGGAGGATCCGGCCACGTTCATCCTCGTGCGGCGCTTCCTCCTGGACGGCGCGGAGGCCCTGCCGCGAGGGCCTTGACCTCCTCGCGCGCGCGTTCGTAGACTTTGGGCCCTCCGACTTCCGGAGAGACGCCCCCATCGTCTAGTGGCCTAGGATATCGCCCTCTCACGGCGAAGACCGGGGTTCGAGTCCCCGTGGGGGTATGGCCGGGCGCGCGACACGGTTTCCCGATCCGTCGCGCGCCCGGTCCCGTCGGTCGCTTAGCTCAGCTGGTAGAGCGCCACGTTCACATCGTGGATGTCGCAGGTTCGAGTCCTGCAGCGACCATAGCGAGTCAATGAAATCAAGGGGTTCCGGCCTACCTGTGGAAGGTAGGGTGCGGAACCCCTTGGTTTTTTGGGGGCGGCCGTTCCGCCCTTGTGTGTCCCGTCCGACGCTGCTTGTTTCGGGCGGCCGAGGTGCTCCGGGCGACCGCCCGGAGCGAAGAGGGAATCCGGTCGAAGCCGGAGCTGCCCCCGCAACTGTGAGCGGCGAGCGAATCGCCACCGGTGCCACTGGTCCCGAGACCGGGAAGGCCGGCGATCCGTTAGGACCCGCGAGCCAGGAGACCTGCCTCGGCCGTTCGCACAGGCCGGGCGGGGCGCTCCGGTGCTGCGGCCCCGGGCCGACGAGATCCTTCCGGCCCCATGCCGCGCGCCGTCCCCGCTCCACACTCGAGCGAGGGGACGAGCAATGAGCGATGGATCGCGCATTCCGACGGAGACCCGGATGGTGGAGATGGTCTTCCCCGGGCAGACGAACCACTACGGGACGCTGTTCGGAGGGGAAGCGCTGGCCTTGATGGACCGGGCCGCATTCGTGGCCGCATCCCGCCACGCCCGCCGCCATGTCGTGACGGCCCGAAGCGAGGGGGTCGACTTCCACCTGCCCGTTCGGCAGGGCCAGCTCGTAGAGTTGGTCGCGCGCGTGGTGGCGACCGGACGGACGTCGATGACCGTGGAGGTCGAACTGACCGCCGAGGACCTCCTCACCGGAGATCGGCGCGCCGGCACCAGGGGGCGCTTCGTCATGGTCGCCCTCGACGGGCACGGACAACCCACGGAGGTGCCGCCCCTCTCCGGTGCGCCGTATCCCCGCACGCCTTCCCCGGGCGCCTCCGGCACCGCGCCGCCGGCCGAGGCCACCGGACCCTGACCGCGTGGCGGGAGGCGGGGTCGGCACGCGATGCCACGTCCGCCCCCGCCTCCCGGGCTTCACCACTGCAGCGTGGCCTTCTGGTACTCGGTCACCCGCGTCTCAAAAAAGTTCTTCTCCTTGGCCAGATCCACC
>CAYORZ010000448.1:0-1593 GCA_964406485.1 uncultured Gemmatimonadaceae bacterium
GGGGGAGGCCCCTGGGCCACCGCCCTCGGCGACGACTGACGAGCGAGACGTGGTCCGCCCGGTCGCGGCTCGCCCGGCGCAGGCCCACCCCACGGGCAGGCGCGTCTCCGTCTTCCTGATCGCCCTGGCGCTGGTCACGCCTCTTCCCCTCGCCGTGAACCCGCTGGGGGCATCGCAGGCGCAGGCACAGGGCGTGCGGGGGACCGTGCGCGAAGAGGAGAGCGGGCGGGCCGTCGGCGGCGCCTTCGTCTCTGTCTTCGACGACGACGGGGAGCGCGTGGCGGGGGCCCTCACCGACCGCGAGGGCGGCTTCCTCATCCACCTCTCCCACCCGGGCACATTCCGGCTCCGTGCCGACCGCATCGGCTTTCACCCCACGGAAAGTCTCGAGCTCGTCGTCCCGCCGGGGCGACTCGTGACCGCCGACCTCGACGCCCCGGCCCGCCCGATCGTGATCGAGGGGGTCGAAGTGGCGGGTAGCCGCCGGTGCGATGTGCGGCCCGAGGCAGGGCGTCAGACCGCGGTGCTGTGGGAAGAAGCGCGCAAGGCCCTCGAAATCGCCCTCTGGACCGAAGAGGGCGACCACTTCGTCTACGACTCCGAATCGTGGGTGCGTCGATACGACGTGCGCGGGCGGCGGCTCAAGTCGGAGCGTCTCGAGCGCCGCACCCACGTCGGACGCCACGCCTTTCGCGCCCTCCCGCCCGGGGAACTCGCCGAACACGGCTTCGTGCAGGGGAGCGTGGAGGACGGCCGTTCGTTTTTCGCCCCCGACGCCGGCGTGCTCCTCTCCGACACCTTCCTGGACACCCACTGCTTTCACGTGGTCGCGGGGAGGGACGGCCGCACGGGACTCGCCTTCCGGCCCGTCGAGGGCCGCACCCAGCCGGAGGTGCACGGCACGCTCTGGTTCGCCGAGGGGAGCGCCCACCTCGAGGATCTCGACTACGGCTACCTCAACGCCGAGCACGCCGACGATCCCCGTTTCGGCGGCAGGGTGCACTTCGAGCCGCTTCCGAGCGGCGCCTGGATCGTGCGCGAGTGGGAGATCCGCATGCCCGTCCTCGTGCGGCGGCGTGCGGCGACCGGCGAGTGGCGCCTCGCGATCGAGGGGGTGGAGGCGGCGGGCGGACGGGTGGTCGAGGCGCGCGACCTCGTCGCGCCTTCGCTCGGCAGGGGGGACTCCGGGCAGGCCGGGACGATCCGGGGGATCGCGATGGATTCGACCACGGGGCGCCCCCTCGAGGGGGCAACGGTGCGCCTCTCGGGCACGAATCGCTCCGCACGCACTGACGCCTTCGGCGACTTCGAGATCCCCGCACTCGCCCCCGGAGCGTACACCCTCCTGGTCGATCACCCCCGCCTGAGCGAACTCGCGATCTCGTCTCCCACCACCGCGGTCGAGGTGGGGGCGGGGGCGGTGGCGATGGCACGCCTCGAGATCCCTTCGGCGCGGGGACTCGTGGCCGACGCCTGCCGGCGGGTCGGCGGGGCGCCGCCCGCGGCCGGAGAGGCAGGGGTGGGGGGCGTGATCCGCAGCGGCGGTGGGGGTGAAGAGGACCGCGAGATGGTGGTCGAGGTACGGTGGGGGAC
>CAYORZ010000449.1:0-1567 GCA_964406485.1 uncultured Gemmatimonadaceae bacterium
TCGTCGACCTTCTTGAGCACCGCCCGGATGGGGTCCCCCTGCCTGAACCGCTCCCGCGGGTTCTGCTCCTTCCACGGGATGATGGCGTCGGCCTCGCGGGCGAGGTTGAGCATCACGACCATCTTCCCTCGTTCGGTCTGCTGGACCTCACCGGAGAGGAGCTCGCCGACCCGGTCCTCGAACTCGTCGCGGATGCGCTGCCGCTCGCCTTCGCGAACCCGCTGGACGATCCGCTGCTTCATCGCCATGACGGCGTTGCGCCCGAACTGCGCGAAGTCGACGGGAATCTCCATGATGTCGCCGATCTCGAAGGAGGGGTCGTCCCACCGCGCCCGCTCGAGCGAGATCTCGGAGGAGGGATCTTCCACCTCGTCCACGACCCGCCGCAACACCACGATGTCGAACTCTCCCGACTGTTCGTCGATCGTGATCTCGGCCTCGACATTGGGACCATGGATTCGCATCAGGCCGGCGAGGATCCCGTCACGGAGGAGGTCATGCACCTCTTCCGGCGACAGGTCCTTCGTCGACCCGATATCCCGCAACGCGGCCACGATCTGTTCGGCGTTCGCCATCCTCTCCTCTCGCTTCCAGGACCTCGTCAGCCCCACCTGAAGATCAGGTGGGCCCTCCGCACCGACTCCTTCGGCACCTCGACCTCGTCTCCGTCGGGCAGACGGAGCCGGATCTGCTCCCGGCCGTCCTCCCCCGCGATCCCGACAAGCACACCCTCGAGGCGGCGGGGCCGCCCCTCCAGGAGGGGACCGTCACCCTTCAGGGCGACTTCGTGCCCCGCGAACCGCTCGAAGTCCCGCCGGCGGACGAGTGGTCGCTCCACCCCCGGCGACGAGACCTCCAGGACGTACCGCTCGGGGAGATCCTCGAGGTCGTCCAGCCACACCTCGAGTCCCCGACTCACCACGGCACACTCGTCGATCGTGATGGAGCCCTCCCCTTCCGGCCGATCCACCCGCAGGCGGATGATGGGGCGACGCCGGCTCCCCGCCCACTCGAGCTCCACGAGCTCGAAGCCGAGGGCGGCGACGCGCTCCTCCATCTGTGCCGTCACCTCCGACACCGGAGAGGCCATCCCCACCTCCTGAGTGCACGGGCACCGAAATGCCCGACTTCGATCATGCCGAATAAAAAAGCGGGGGCGAACCGCTCCCCCACTTCGAAAGGGCCGCTCCAGCGGGCGGCGCATCCGACGTGGAGTATAGGGGGAAGTCGGTCGGGGTTCAAGCGTGCAACGGTGTCAGTGATCGGCCTCCACGCGCCGGATCCGCGCCCCCAGCCCGCGGAGCCGCTCGTCGATGCGCTCGTACCCCCGTTCGATCTGGCCGATGTTGTGGAGTTCGCTCTCCCCCTCGGCCCCCAGGGCGGCGATCAGGAGCGCCATGCCGGCGCGGATGTCGGGACTCTCGACGAGGCCTCCCCGGAGGGGGGTGGGCCCGACCACCACCGCGCGGTGCGGGTCGCAGAGAATGATGCGCGCGCCCATCGCCACCAGCTTGTCGGTGAAGAACATACGGCTCTCGAACATCTTCTCGTGGATCAGGATCGTGCC
>CAYORZ010000450.1:0-1557 GCA_964406485.1 uncultured Gemmatimonadaceae bacterium
ACGAGCCGGTCGCCCCCCCGGGCGGCCCAGGCGACGTGGAGTCCCGGCTCATGCAGAAGCTCCGGAAGCGACCACCCGTCGCTCCGCCCCGGCGCCAGGACGACCAGGCGTCCCACGGCGTAGGTGAAGCGCGTTCCGGGCACCGCGAGGCCGTCGGCTTCGAGCTCCCGGGGCCGGACGGTGTCGGCTGCGAGGAAGAGGTGGTAGGGGGCACCCGAGCGGATCTGGGTGGTGAGGCCCCCGGTCGACCCCGAGGCGACCCGCACGACGACCCCCGTCCGGGCCGTGAAGTCGGCGGCGAGCGTTTCGGCCACTCCCGCGAAGCTCGACGCCACCGCGACGTCGATTCCCGGCGGCTCGGCGACCGCGCACCCGCCCCCCGTGACGACGACGCAGGCGGCGAAAAGCAGCAGGCGGGGGGCGACGACTCTCGGGCGTGGCATGGGGGCAAGCTCCGTCCTCGCGGGCGTCCCGGGCAAGGGGGGTGGGGGACTCCGCGATGCGGATCCGGGCGGGCGTGGATCCTCGGGACGCGTCCATGGTAGTCCTGTATCGGGGGTTTGTCCCCCGACTCGGCACACCGCGGTGCCGGGAGCCTCGTGACCGGCTGCGGCCGGCGCGCTCATCCACAGATGGAGTCCTCCTATTTCCGCCGAAGCTCGCGTGAACGATCAGATTCGCATCAGCCCCGTCCGTCTCATCGACGCCGACGGGGAGCAGGTCGGTGTCGTCTCCCTCGACGTCGCCAGGGAACGGGCCCGTGAGGCCCAACTCGACCTCGTCGAGGTCGCCGCCCGTGCCCGTCCCCCCGTCGTCAAGATCATGGACTGGGGAAAGTACCGGTACGAACAGCAGAAGAAGACCCGCGAAGCCCGCAAGAACCAGCACCAGACCGACGTCAAGGAAGTGCAGCTCCGGCCGCGCACCGACGATCACGACTTCGACGTGAAGCTCAAGCGCGCCCGTCGCTTCCTCGAAGAGGGCAATCTGGTGCGGGTGGTGCTCCGCTTCCGGGGGCGGGAGCTGCGCCGTCCCGAGGTGGGCGTGGCGACCCTCGACAAGATGATCGAGGCAGTCGACGACATCGCCCGCGTCGACCAGCGAAGCAACAACATCGAGGGCCGCCGCCTGGTGGCCGTGCTCGAGCCGCAGTCGAACTCCTGACGGCAGGGGCGGCCTCCGGACGAGGCCGGGGGCCGCCCCCACCGCACGGGGGGCGCCCGGCCGCGGGCGTTCCCGTGTGTGGGCGTTCCCGAAGGCGCGTCCCGGGGCGGGCGTCCCGCAGACGGGCGCGTCCGAGGTCCACCTCTTCGCGTCGCGCCCCGCGCTGCCGCCCGCTCGGACGACGCCACAAACGGCAACCGGGCCCCACCCGAAGGGCGGGACCCGGCATGGCAGCGCGACGCGGCGGACCGACTAGAGTGGCGTCGTCCCGACCGTGATGCTGCAGGGAGGCAGGGAGCAGAGCACCCGGCCGCTACCAGTGGTCACCCGGCGTTGGCTGACGCCACGCGAGCATCCGTTCCGCGTCACGCGGGGTCGATTCACTCGCGCACG
>CAYORZ010000451.1:0-1550 GCA_964406485.1 uncultured Gemmatimonadaceae bacterium
GCGCGCAGCACCGTCTCGCGCTGTTCGTCGTCCCCACCCCCGGCGACCGGCGCCTCGCCGCGCGCCTGGCGGTAGAGGTGGGTGTAGCGCTGCGCGAAGAGGCGGGTGGTGATCTCGCCTCCGCCGAGCATCCGGCCTGCTTCGATCCACCCCGTGAGCCCGAGGTTGTCGTTGAAGCCCGAGAAGCCTCCTCCGACCGGCCACCGCTGCCGCTCCCGCACGACGGTGGCGTCGGTGCGCAGGCGGAGTCCGCTGGGGGAGTCCGGGTCCCAGCGGAGGGTGGAGCGCGCGTCCCATACCCGTGCGAAGACACCGGTCGTGGCCGCGACGCCGGCGGCCTCGTCCTGCTGGCGCCAGGCGCCCGTCACCCGGTAGCGGAGTTCCCCTCCCCCCGAGGCCGTGACCTCGGCCTCGCGCCGTCCCATCCCTCCGCTGAGGATGCGGGCGTCGAGCGAGAACCCCGCCTCGGGCTCGCGGGTGACGAGATTGATCACCCCTCCGAGCGCGTCGGAGCCGTAGAGGGACGAGAGCGGACCCTTGACCACCTCGACGCGGTCCAGCCCCGCGAGCGACATCCGGCTGAGGTCGCGGTCCTCGATCAGGCTGCCGCCCATCGGCTGTCCGTCGACGAGCACGAGGACCCGGCTCTCGCCGATCCCCCGGATCATGAGGTTCGTCCCGCTGGGGGTGCCGGGAGCGATCTGGATGCCGGGGATCTCGGAGAGCAGCCGGTCGACGGAGGGAGCCGCGGAGACGCGCATCTCTTCGGCGCTCACCCGTTCCATCGGCACGGCCACCTCCACGCGGCTCTGGGCCCGCCCGGCAGCGGTCACGACGACCGCCCCGAGCTCCAGCGGGTCGAGGGGGAGCGCGAGCACCCATCCTGCTGCTTCCGCGTCGCGCCACGTCAGCTGGAGCGTGCGCCGACCGAGCGCCGCCACGCGGAGCCCCCCGTCGTCCGTCCACTCTGGCGGGATCTCGAAGCGCCCCCCGCCGTCCGTGACCACCCGGCCGCGCGGTGCATCGGCCGACCCGTCGATCCAGCTGACGGTGGCGCCTCCGATCCCCTCGCCCGACGCGGGATCGATGACCGTGCCCGTCTGTGCCGAAGCCCCGGTCGCGCCGAGACCGACGATCAGCAGCGCGACCAGGACTCCGGTGCGGGCGGAGTGCCCGCGGCTCACCGCAGCCGCTGGAAGCGGATCGTCGGGTGACCCGAAGCGCCCGTGGCGTTGTAGTAGTCGGTCACCTGCACCTTGTAGACCGCCCCGTCCACCTCGATCAGGAAGACGTTGAAGGTCGGCCACATCCGGCTGTTGCCCTCGATGTTGTACCAGAAGAGCCCGCTGGCGTCGGTGGTGGTGGCGGGGATCGCACCCGAGATCGTCGCGAGGAAGGGCCCGTACGCGGGGGCGTCGCTGGCCACGCTCAGGGCGGTGAAGTCGTCGGTGGCATCGATGGGGAAGGTCCCGGCGCCGCAGGCGGCATTCAGTTCGATGGCGAAGGTCGGGGCGATCGAGAGGTCCCACCCGCAGCCGTCGCCCGCGGTG
>CAYORZ010000452.1:0-1548 GCA_964406485.1 uncultured Gemmatimonadaceae bacterium
TCCGCCGGCGGGGCACGGTCGCCTACGGAGTCGGGCTGTACGACGGGCGGGTCGAATTCGGGGAGTTCCTCAGCCTCTTCCACGGCAACGACGAACGGGTGACGGTCGAGTCGGTGATCCGCACCACCCGGCTGCTGGAGACCGTCCTGGAGCGTTTCGCGGCCAGAACATGAGCGCCGGCGTGGTCATCGATCTCGACGGAGTGGTCTACCGGGGAGCGACGGCGATCCCCGGGGCCGCCGAGGCCCTGGCGGCGCTGGAGGCAGCCGGCCACGACCTGCACTTCGTGACCAACAACTCCGCCCGCACCCCTGAGGTCGTCGCCGAGCGGATCAACTCGATCGTGGGTTTCCCGGCCCGGGCCTCCCAGGTCGTCACGTCGTCGCTCGTGGCGGCGAGCATGATCGAAGAAGGGCCGGTCCTGTTCATGGGCGAGAGCGGTCTCGAGGCGGCGATCCGAGGGGCGGGATTCGAGACGACCGAAGATCCGCGCACTGCCCGGACCGTCGTGGTGGGGCTGGACAGGCACCTGAGCTACGAGCGGGCCACCCGGGCGGCCGACGCGGCCCGCAACGGCGCCCGCCTGATCGTCACCAACCGGGACCCGACGTTCCCGATCGAGAACGGGGCGTTGCAGCCGGGAGCCGGGGCGTGCGCCGCACTGGTGGAGACGGCGGCGGGGGTCGTGGGCGAGACCGCCGGGAAGCCCAGCGAGGCGATGCGGCGTTGGGTGGAGGAGCGGATCCCCGCCGGGACGATCTGGGTGGTGGGGGACCGCCCGGACACCGACATCGCCCTCGCCCGAGGCGAACGGTGGCGATCGATACTCGTCATGACGGGAGTGACGACGGACCCGGAGTCGGCCGACCCCGCTCCCGACTTCGTGGCCGCCAACCTCAAGGCGGCGGCAGACATCATTCTCTCCAACGAACCTGAGGGATAATGCCTCCCATGGAGGTGACACCGGAAGAGCGGCAGCGCCTCGAGGAGGCCCTCGCCGAGCTCGAGACCCTGGACCCGGCCGAACTTCCCGGCCCGGCGGCCCGACTGGCCGACCTGTTGAGCCGGATGCTCGATCCGGGCGAGGAGGAGATCTGAGCCGCACCCGACTGGACGCCGAGCTGGTGCGGCGCGGCCTGGCGCCCTCCCGGGCCGAGGCGAAACGGCTGGTCGAAGACCGGGCTGTGGTGGTGAGGGGCGTGCCCACCCCCAAGCCCACGACCCTGGTGTCGCCGGACACCCCGATCGCTTTGGGGGGCGAGCCCCGCCGTTACGTGAGCAGGGGCGCATACAAGCTCATCGGGGCGCTCGACGCCTTCGCGATCGACGTGGAGGGCCGCCGCGCCCTCGACACCGGCGCCTCCACCGGCGGGTTCACCCAGGTGCTGCTCGAGCGGGGTGCCAGCGAGGTGGTGGTCCTCGACGTGGGATACGGTCAGCTGGATCAGCGACTGCGCGACGACGAACGCGTGGTGGTGATGGAACGCACGAACTTGCGTCACGTCACACCCGAAGACACCGGCGGGAGGTTCTCGATGGGGGTGGCCG
>CAYORZ010000453.1:0-1548 GCA_964406485.1 uncultured Gemmatimonadaceae bacterium
GCCCACCTCGCTCCCCGGCTCGACACCGTCTACGTGGGGGGAGGCACGCCGTCGCTCCTGGGCCCCGGGGCGATGGCCGGGGTGCGTGAGCTGCTCGGCCCCGATCGCCTCTCCGCACCCGGGCTGGAGTGGACGGCGGAGGCCAACCCGGAAAGCTTCACCCGCGAGGTCGCCTCCGGGTGGCGAGATGCCGGGGTGGGTCGCATTTCGCTCGGAACCCAGAGTTTCCAGGACGAGCCCCTCCGCTGGATGGGGCGGCTGCATGGGGCGGAGGGTGCCGAGCGGGCAGTGCGGATCGCGCGCGAGACCGGCTTCGGATCGTTCAGCATCGACCTGATCTTCGGGCTCCCGACGGCCGTCGCACGGGACTGGACCGCCGATCTGGAGCGCGCGCTCGCGCTCGATCTCCCGCACATCAGCCTGTACGGGCTCACCGCCGAGCGCGGGACGCCGCTCGGGCGGGCGGTGGCCGGTGGCACGATCACGCTCGCCGACGACACCCGCTACGCCGAGGAGTATCTGGAGGCGGCGGAGCGGCTGGCGGCGGAGGGGTACGAGCAGTATGAGGTCTCGAACTTCGCCCGCCCCGGGCATCGCTCCCGCCACAACGCCGTCTACTGGTCTGGGGCCCCCTACCTGGGGCTGGGCAATGGGGCGCACTCCTACCTTCCCCCGTACCGCCGATGGAACGTGCGCGACTGGTCGGCCTATCATGGAAGGGCGGCGGCGGGCGAACTCCCCATCGCCGGGAAAGAGTCGGTGGAGGGCGAGGCGCTCGCTCTCGAGCGCATCTGGCTCGGACTGCGGACCGATCAGGGGGTGCCCTGGCCCCCCGCCACCGACCGGGCCCGACGTCTCGGCGAGGAGTGGATGGCCTCGGGGCAGGCCCTGCTCAGGGGCGATCGCCTGGTTCTCGGCCCGACGGGGTGGCTCCTCCTCGATCAGCTGGCGGTGGATTTCGCCGAGGCCGTCGAGACCGGGGGTGCCATCTCCGGTTGACCCGCATTTCCCCCTGGTCGAAGTTGAGCAATTGTCCCGGATCGCGCGGTCCGCCGCACGCGCGCGGTGCCCGATGAGCGTTACCATGCAGGATTCCGACAGCCCGAGCCGCAGGGTGCACGACCTTTCCGATCGCGAACGACAGGTTCTCGAGGCCGTGGTGCGCACGTACGTCGACACCGCGGAGCCTGCCGGGAGTCGGACGGTGTCGCGGCGCCATGCTCTCGGGGTCTCTCCGGCGACCGTGCGCAACACGATGAGCGATCTGGAGGGCAAGGGATATCTCTTTCATCCGCACGCGTCGGCCGGTCGGGTCCCGACCGACCTGGCGTACCGCTTCTTCGTCGACCAGGTGATCCAGCCGGCCGACCTGAGCGAGGCGGAGCGGGAGCGGCTCCGCCAGGAGCTGGGCGGGAGTGCCCGCTCGGCAGTCGAGCGGCTGGTGCAGCGCGCCACGAGGGCCCTCAGCCTGATCTCGTACGAACTGGGGCTGGCGGTCGCTCCCCAGCTCGCCGACGCGGTGCTGGAGAAGCTCGAGCTGATCCAGGT
>CAYORZ010000454.1:0-1526 GCA_964406485.1 uncultured Gemmatimonadaceae bacterium
CTCCTGCCGGGCGACGTGATCGAAGAGGTCACGGCCCGTCGCGACGCGGTCCTCACGACGGACTCCCTCGACGTCGATGCCCCCTTCATCCGCATCTTCATGGAAGAGGGGGCGCTCCACCGACTCGTGGCCGCCGTCCCCGGAGGGGGGGGGGCCCGCCCCGGGCAGGCGTCGTCCGCCAGGCCCACCCCGGGGCAGGCGCCCGCAGCGGCCCCGGAGGGCGACGCGAGCGAGGCCGAGGCTCCTCCCCGCGCCCACGCCACGGGGCCCGGGCTGACCATGGTCGCCGACTCGATCGACGCCCTCGTGCCCGGCGAACGACTCGAGCGGATGGTGGCGATCGGCGAGGCGCGGGCCGTCAGCACCGCCCGCGACACGCTCAACACCCCCTCGACACCCGACGACCTGATCCACGACTGGATCGAGGGCGACACCGTCCGCGCCCTCTTCGAGCCGGCCGCGATCCCCGAAGGCGACGCGAGCGACGCACCCGAGGTGGTTCTCGCATCGCTCGAGGCCCACACCGACGCCCGCTCGCTCTACCGCCTCGACCCGGACTCGCTGCAGCGCTCCGACACCACCTCCTTCCGGGGACGGCTGCCGGTGAACTACACCGAGGCCGAAAGCATCGTCCTCACCTTCGACCGGGGTGAGGTGTCGCGGATGGAGTGGGTGGGACTCCGGCGAGGCATCCAGTTGCAACCGGTCCGCACCCCCGCCGACACCACCTCGGGAGACCCGCAGGGGGGCACCGACTCCTCCTCTCCTCCCGCCGCCGCCGCGGACGGCTCGAAGCGGAGCGCTTCGTCCGGTGGCCCCAGCGCATGACGATGTCCGAGCACCACCCCCCCACGACCCCCCAGGCGATGACCCCCGACCGCGATCCCTCGCCGGCCCCACCCGACCCCCGCGCTGCCTCCGGCCCCGCCCACGACGCGCGTCCCGAGATCGGCGACGCCGGGGCGACGAACGGAGCGAGCGGGAGTCCCCTTTCGCTCGAGGAACCGCGGAATGACGGGCCCGCCGCCGAGCCGCGCCGCGCCGGGGGAAGCCGCTTCCGCGCCCGGGGACTCAGCAAGTCGTTCCGGAAGCGCAAGGTGGTCGACGATGTGGACATCGAGGTGCGGCAGGGCGAGATCGTCGGCCTGCTGGGCCCCAACGGGGCAGGGAAGACCACCACGTTCTACATGATGGTGGGCCTCATCTCTCCCGACCACGGACGCGTCTACCTCGATGACGACGATGTCACCCGGGTGCCGATGTACAAGCGCGCACGCCGGGGGGTGGGCTACCTTGCGCAGGAACCCTCGATCTTCCGCAAGCTCACCGTGGAGGACAACGTGCTCGCGATCCTCGAGACGCAGAAGATGCCGCGCAAGGAGCGCCGTGCCCGGCTCGACGACTTGCTCCGGGAGCTCTCGATCGATCACCTTCGAGACAGCAAGGCGTACTCCCTCTCCGGAGGGGAGCGGCGCCGACTCGAGATCACGCGCGCGCTGGTGAACCGCCCGAAGTTCATCCTCCTG
>CAYORZ010000455.1:0-1524 GCA_964406485.1 uncultured Gemmatimonadaceae bacterium
AGGACGATGCGGTCGAGGGAGCCTTCCTGGTTCGTCCGCCGGAGCTCCGCGAGCGTGGGCACCCCGATCCACACCCCGCCGCTCGCAGCTAGCGGGACCGCCTGAACCCCGGGGAAGACCGGGCGAGGGCGTTGCTGCGCGTCGGTGGCCATGGCGGCGATGGGGACCTCGGCGAGCATCGTCCACGCGCCGGGGGCGGTACCGGCGTCGGCTGCAGCGCCTGCGTCGACGCGAAAGAGTGGCGCCTCTGCGAGAACCGGACCCGTCCCGGCCGGCGGAGGGGTCACGGTGCCCTGGATCAGGAGCGAGCCGTCCGGCCCGAAACCGAACGGAAACATCGCACCCGCGATGAAGCCGGGGATCTCTCGCAGGGAGACGGAGCGCGCGAAGGCCCCGCCGGGGCCGAAGACGGAAAGGCGCGCGGCGAAATGATCGAGGACGTACGCCGAATCGGCCCGCAGCGCGAGCAGCGCTCCCGCCGCCCGGAACTCACCCGGTCCATCCCCGCTCCCCCCGGATGTGAGACGGTGCTCACCCTCCGGATCGAAATACCTGAGCTGGTTCGTGGCCCCGTCGATCACCAGGATCGAGCCATCGCCGAGGCGCGCCAGCCCCGGATGGGGGATCTGGTGGAAGAGCAGGGAGGGGTCACCGTCACCGGCCCCGATGGCGAGCAGAGGCGCGGCCGACACGCTCCACGCCAGGGTGTCGTTCGCCGGGGCGACGTTTTCGACGACCCGGACGCCAGCGCTGTCTCGCACAACCGCGGACTCCCCGGGCGCTCCAGCCGTGCCGCCGGGGTCGCACGCGGTGAAGGCGACGATCGCGGCCAGGACCGCACAAGGGCGGCTCGGAAATCCAGCGGTACCGCGCGGATCGATCTGCAGGCCGGTGAACGGCATCTGGCGTGACATGGTGGCGACGACCTCAGCGAAACGACTGCGCAGCGAGTCCCCCGTCCCTCCCAACCGCATCGTTGCCGGGAGCCACGGAACGCATGATCTCGAATAGACGGTCTCCGCCGTGCGCGAGACCGGCCCGCTCCTCTACATCTCCTCCTCGGTCAAGCAATCTTCGCAGGCCTCGACGCACCCTGCGAGGATGCCTGTCCAAAGATGCGCAGGAATGCCCGCGACACACGCCCACCCGCCAGTGATCACGCAGTACCCTGCTGCTGCGACGCACCCGAGGCACGCGATGCAGGAGAGGGGCCCGCTCTCGTCCAACGCCGCCTGCGCCACGAAGGGCCCAGGCTCGAACAGCGACGCCGTCGAGCAGACCTCAGTCGAGGTGCTCGGCAAACCCACGGAAGTGTGGCCGTTAACACCTCGATCGGTGATTGCAGTGTTCGGGTGCACCGCGATCAACTCTCCACTCGGCACCACGAACATACTGATTCCAAGCACGATCGCGAACGCGAATCGGAGCTTGAAGCTCGAAGGCAGGGGTCCCATGTGAATACCTCCATTCGAGGAAAATCGGCGGGCCCCACGCTTGGCGGGCCCCACGCTTGGCGGGCCCCAC
>CAYORZ010000456.1:0-1500 GCA_964406485.1 uncultured Gemmatimonadaceae bacterium
CGGCGAACTGGGCCTCGTCGTTGGCGTCGGCGATCGAGCCGGGGCGCAGGCCGTCACCGAGCGAGAAGGTGACGTCGTAGGCCTTCATGATCTCGCAGATCTCGTCGAAGTGCGTGTACAGGAAGTTCTCCTGGTGGTGGGTGATGCACCACTTGGCCAGGATGGAGCCGCCGCGCGAGACGATGCCGGTGCGGCGCTTCGTGGTCAGGTGGATGAAGGGCAGGCGCACGCCGGCGTGGATGGTGAAGTAGTCCACGCCCTGCTCGGCCTGTTCGATCAGCGTGTCGCGGAAGATCTCCCAGCTCAGGTCCTCGGCGACGCCGCCCACTTTTTCCAGCGCCTGGTAGATCGGCACCGTGCCGATGGGCACGGGCGAGTTGCGGATGATCCAGTCGCGCGTGGTGTGGATGTTCTTGCCGGTGGACAGGTCCATCACCGTGTCGCCGCCCCAGCGGATCGACCAGACGAGTTTTTCCACTTCCTCCTCGATCGATGAGGTCACGGCCGAGTTGCCGATGTTGGCGTTGATCTTCACGAGGAAGTTGCGGCCGATGATCATCGGCTCCAGCTCGGGGTGGTTGATGTTGGCGGGGATGATGGCCCGGCCGCGGGCCACCTCGTCGCGCACGAACTCCGGCGTGATGACCCGCGGGATCTTCGCGCCCCGGGGCGCTCCCGGGTGCTGCTTCGCCAGTTCCTCCTCGCGGATCTCCGCCTGCAGGTTCTCGCGGATGGCGATGTACTCCATCTCGGGGGTGATGATGCCGCGGCGCGCGTAGGCGAGCTGCGTCACCGCCTGCCCGGCCTTGGCGCGCAGCGGCTTGTGCAGGTTGGGGAAGCGCACCGCGTCGAGCCGGCCGTCGGCGAGGCGGTCGAGGCCGTAGGCCGACGAGGGGCCGGGCATCTCCTCCACGTCGCCGCGCTTCAGGATCCAGTCGCGCCGCAGCTTGGGCAGGCCCTTGCGCACGTCGATCTCGACGGCGGGGTCGGTGAACGGGCCCGAGGTGTCGTACACGGTGACGGGGGCGTTCTCGCGCGGGGGCTCCTTGCGGTCGCGCGAGGGGGTGGGGGAGAGCGTGATCTCGCGCATCGCCACGCGAATGTCGGGATGGAGCACGCCCGGGCGGTACACCTTCTTCGACGCGGGAAAAGGCTCGCGGGTGACGGAAGTCGGGGTGGCGGACGGGTTGCTCTTGATCATGTGTTCCTCCTCCCGGGACGGGGCGGGGAGGGACGCGACCGGACGCGCGTCCGGGAGCTCCAACCTCCCTCCGCCGGAATGACCCGGATCAGGTTCTAGGGTGCTTCTCAGCCCGCAGGATTTCCCGCGGACGCCCCTGGTTGAGTCTACGGGAGGAATAGTAGTAGCTGGCAGCCGACAGGCGACAGCCGGCAGCCAGGGCGGTGCCGGCAACGGGGGAGCCTCCCCGTGAGGACGTTTCTTGAAAATTCAAAGGCCCGGTAGGCGCAGGCTGTCCGCTGCAAGCCGTCAGCTCCCGT